>NZ_JBIAGC010000004.1:0-254964 GCF_042869595.1 Streptomyces sp. NPDC006879 | reverse complement strand
ACCTCAAGGGTTTTCGAGAGGTTATGAGACGGGTTTTGCTACACGGTTTCGGGCGACTGAGGCGGTCGGTGAGACCGTCTCAATAACCATCGTTTCCGAGACGGTCGATCAGTGTCACGCAAAGCAACGATCGCCCCACAGAAAGACCCTGATGATCCATCAGGGAATTTCCGCTCCCACACGCTCAGGCGCGGGAAGGGTCGGGGGTACCCGCCTGGGGGGGGAAGGTCAGCGCGCTGCCGGGAAGGGTGGCGACCACTCGTCCATCAGCCGATCCTTCTTGGACGAGTTGCACACCACGCAGACCACACGCATGTTGGCGACCGTCGAGAGGCCACCCCGCGATATGGGGGTCAGGTGGTCAATCACCCCACCCTCGGGCAGCGGAGCCGAACAGTGGAAGCACCCGGCATCCCCGTGCGCAGCACGAACCTTGCGCTGAAGCGTCACCCGCCGGGCGGCTGTCCGCTGCTTCGCCTGACAGGAACGGCACACGCCATCGCGGAACTTCAGGACCACGGGCTTACCGCAGCGCCGGCAATCCACCGGTCCGGGTTTGGTGCGGGCACGCTTGCGCAGATGCTCAGCGGCACGGCTGCACCGCTCGGAGCAGTACAAGCGACCACGACCGCCCGATAGACCCACGGGCTCCGAGCACTTCGGACCCTGACAAGGCTTCTGGGCAGCCTCTTGCCGTCTGCGCTCCACCTCCTTCTTACGCTCCTCACGCCGAGACTTGTCCACCTCCTCAGCGCACCGACGGCAGTACAGCGCCCATGCGGCCCGCCCGTGCGGCTCGTCGCAGCGATGGCAGCGCGGGACACCGACGGCAGCCCTTACGGCCTCACGCGCCTTGCGGGCAGCGATCTGCAACCGGGCCGACTCGACACACAACGGCGCGCCACACGTCGCACGATCCCGGCGGGAGCGCGGACCAAGGCACTCCGAACATGTGGCGCGCGACTCATCAAGGGCAGTCAAGCGGAACCCCACCTCTTCCATTTTTGTTGATCATGAAGCGTTGCCGTGGGAGCGCTGCAAGCCAGTAACCGCAAGGGTTGGAGCAGGGGGCCGGACAGGTCCCAAAGAAGCAAAGCAGCGCAAAGCGAGACCCACCCCGTCTACGTCCCTTCACCACTCCCCCGACGAAACCGTTACCGAAGTCCGGCAACGCCCCGACCCTACGCGCGGCCTCTGACGACATCCCCACAGGTCACACACGCTGCCAGGAACGCCAAACGGCCCGCCACCAGGTTTCCCCCAGTGACGGGCCGCGTATGGCGCTCAGACGGCTACAGGAGCCCTTCCTGACGGGCGATGTCGTCCAAGAGGTCCTGCCGGATCTCGTCATGCTGTTCAGGAGTCAGCGCGGTGGGCCTACGGAAGCGCTCTTCGTCCTCAGCGCTGATGATGGCGGCGAACTCGGCGGCAGCATCCTCGAAGAGTTCGCCCAGGTTGATATCGCAGCGTTCCCCGAGCGGAACCCGCGCACGGCGCACTTCGGGGTTCCACACCGTCACTGTTGCTTCCGTCTCCCGTAGCCATTCTCCCCGCTCGGTTTCCGTCCAGCGGTGCCACAGGTCGCGGAGCTTTTCCCCGGTATCGACGGTCACCCAGCCGGATTCGGTTTCCGGCACTGCTTCGAGTTCCGCAATTCGTGTTGCCGTGTCGGCGTACTGTCGCCTGAAACGCTCAAGTGCTTCGGGCGTTGCGTACATGCCCGCCTTTCGGTCTTCTTCAAGCTCAGTGAGGAACGCGCGCATCCGGCCAAGGTCGGCACCGGTTCGATTTCCCTGGTGGTAGACGCGCTGAGTCGCATTCATGCTTCCGACGCGAATCCGAACATCATCGACTACATGTTTGCTCAGCTCTTCGGCGCGCACGCTCACGTTCGGATGCGGATTCTGCAACGTCCCACGGCAGCGAAGAATTACCGTGTCAGGCTGATTCTTTCCGCCGTTGGTCCGCTTCAAGTTCCCCTTGCAGACTCCGCAGCGAGCAACGCCGTAGAGCCAGTGCCTACCGGCTGTGGGCTTGCGGGGAGTTGGGGGCGCGAGAGCGAGAATGGCCGATGCCTGCTCCTCTTCACTGACGATCGGCTCCCAGACCTCAACGGGAATGCCCTCTTCGCGCACGAGCCGCTTCGTCAGGGGGTCGATCTGGTGACCGATGATCGTGGGGGAATCCACGATGACGCGAATTGCCCGGCTTGACCATGCTGCCGCTTTCGGTTCCTTCTTGCCGCTGTTATGGACCCGAGGGGAAGCGATTCCCCGGGACTGTAGGTCAGCGGCAATGGCCGTCATTGCGTCGCCTTCATTGATCCGGTCCACGATTTCCCGAATAACCTTTGCCGCTACGTCGTCCCGGACGAGAATCTTTCCGGCTCCGTCGGGATGTGGGGCAGGCTTCAATCCGTAGGGGACGCGTCCCCCTGTCCAGCGTCCGACCTTGTGAAGATATCGGCGCGCATTGCGCACGCGGGTCCGGATGTTCTCGCGCTCCCATTCGGCAACGGTGGCGAGAATGGATGCCTGCAACCGTCCGGCTGGTGTGCTCAGGTCGAATGCGTCGTGAATGGAGACGAGTACCGTTCCGGCATTCTCGGAGGCGCGCACCATATCCATGAATCCGAAGAGGCTTCGGGCAAGGCGGTCGATCTTCCATACGATCACAACGTCATTCCGTTGCCACTCTTCGAGGAGGCGGGAAAGCCCCGGGCGTTTCGTCGGCTCAAGGGCCCCGCTCACTCCGTCGTCCACGTAGACGACTACGGGAACGCCTGCCCAGCGCTGTGCCGCCAGGGCTCTTCCGTCAGCTTCCTGACGCTCAACTGACGTGCTGTCATCGGTAGTTCGGCTCAGCCGGACGTACAGCCGGATCGTGCCTGGGAGTGTGGTCACACGGGGACTCTACCGGGAAGAGCCTCACGGTACCTTTGGCTCGTCGAAATCGTTGACGTTGAAGATCAGTCGGCCGGTGGAGTCCATGTAGGTGCCGAAGTTCTCGGCATGGAGATCGCCGTGTATCCAGACCCGGCCGGTGCGTTCGTCGAGGTAGGGACCACCGTGCCGGTCCCTTTCCAGGTCGGCGTAGAAGAGGCACGCGGTACCCCGGTAGAAGGCGAAGGCGGAAGCTGCCATCTTGCGGAACTTCACCTGGAACGCTGCCGGGTCGGCGGCGAGGAGTTCACCGAAGGCGGTGTCGAACACATCGAGGATCTGCTCGGCGCGCTGTTCGTTCGTCGTCTCGGGGACCGCCATGGGTGGTGCCTCCTGGTGCACGGGCTGCTACGGGCTGGTACGAGGTGTCGCCGGTCGTCGCGCCGGGGTGTCTCCTGGAATCTGCAACGCCCGACGGTACCGGTCGGTGCCCCTGGAGTGTCACTCCCGGGACGTAGACTTCGGGGCTGTCCCCATCCCCTTGTCGGAGGTCTGCCGCCGTGACCAAGCCGCCGTTCACGCACCTGCACGTCCACACCCAGTACTCCCTGCTGGACGGTGCCGCGCGGCTGAAGGACATGTTCAACGCCTGCAACGAGATGGGCATGACCCATATCGCGATGTCCGACCACGGCAACCTGCACGGTGCGTACGACTTCTTCCACTCCGCGAAGAAGGCCGGGGTCACCCCGATCATCGGGATCGAGGCGTACGTCGCCCCCGAGTCCCGGCGCAACAAGCGCCGCATCCAGTGGGGGCAGCCGCACCAGAAGCGGGACGACGTCTCCGGTTCCGGTGGCTACACCCACAAGACCATCTGGGCCGCGAACAAGACCGGACTGCACAACCTCTTCCGGCTGTCCTCCGACGCCTATGCCGAGGGCTGGCTCACCAAGTGGCCGCGGATGGACAAGGAGACCATCGCCCAGTGGTCCGAGGGACTGATCGCCTCGACCGGTTGCCCCTCGGGCGAGGTGCAGACCAGGCTCCGGCTCGGCCAGTTCGACGAGGCCGTGCAGGCGGCCTCGGACTACAAGGACATCTTCGGTGAGGGCCGCTACTTCCTGGAGCTGATGGACCACGGCATCGAGATCGAGCGCCGGGTCCGCGACGGACTGCTGGAGATCGGCAAGAAGCTCGGCATCCCCCCGCTGGTCACCAACGACTCCCACTACACCTACGCCCACGAGGCCGGGGCGCATGACGCGCTGCTGTGCATCCAGACGGGCAAGAACCTCTCCGATCCTGACCGCTTCCGCTTCGACGGCACCGGCTACTACCTCAAGTCCACGGACGAGATGTACGCCATCGACTCCTCGGACGCCTGGCAGGAGGGCTGCGCCAACACGCGTCTGGTCGCCGACCAGATCGACATGAGTGGCATGTTCGAGGCGCAGAACCTGATGCCCCGCTTCGACATCCCCGAGGGTTACACCGAGGTCACCTGGTTCCGTGAGGAAACCATGCGGGGCATGCACCGGCGCTTCCCGGACGGCATCCCCGAGGACCGCATGAAGCAGGTCGAGTACGAGATGGACACCATCATCTCGATGGGCTTTCCCGGGTACTTCCTCGTGGTCGCCGACTTCATCATGTGGGCCAAGAAGCAGGGCATCGCGGTGGGTCCGGGCCGGGGGTCGGCGGCGGGTTCCATCGTCGCGTACGCCATGGGCATCACCGACCTCGACCCGATCCCGCACGGTCTGATCTTCGAGCGGTTCCTGAACCCCGAGCGCGTCTCCATGCCCGATGTCGACATCGACTTCGACGAGCGTCGGCGCGTCGAGGTGATCAGGTACGTCACGGAGAAGTACGGGGCGGACAAGGTGGCCATGATCGGCACCTATGGCACCATCAAGGCCAAGAACGCCATCAAGGACTCCGCGCGAGTCCTCGGCTATCCGTACGCCATGGGAGACCGCCTCACCAAGGCCATGCCCGCCGACGTGCTCGGCAAGGGCATCCCGCTCTCCGGAATCCTCGACCCGCAGCATCCCCGCTACGGCGAGGCGGGCGAGATCCGCGGCATGTACGAGAACGAACCGGACGTGAAGAAGGTCATCGACACCGCCCGTGGCGTCGAGGGCCTGGTGCGACAGATGGGCGTGCACGCCGCCGGTGTGATCATGTCCAGTGAGACGATCACCGACCACGTGCCCGTGTGGGTGCGCCACACGGACGGTGTGACCATCACCCAGTGGGACTACCCGAGCTGTGAGTCGCTCGGCCTGCTGAAGATGGACTTCCTGGGCCTGCGCAACCTCACGATCATGGACGACGCCGTCAAGATGGTGAAGGCCAACAAGGGCATCGACATCGACCTCCTGGCCCTGCCGCTTGACGACCCCACGACCTTCGAACTGCTCCAGCGCGGTGACACCCTCGGCGTCTTCCAGTTCGACGGCGGCCCTATGCGGTCCCTGCTGCGGCTGATGAAGCCCGACAACTTCGAGGACATCTCCGCAGTCTCGGCCCTGTACCGCCCCGGGCCGATGGGAATGAACTCGCACACCAACTACGCCCTGCGCAAGAACAAGCAGCAGGAGATCACCCCGATCCACCCGGAGCTGGAGAAGCCCCTCGAAGAGGTCCTCGCCGTCACCTACGGCCTGATCGTCTACCAGGAGCAGGTCCAGAAGGCCGCGCAGATCATCGCCGGGTACTCGTTGGGCGAAGCCGACATCCTGCGCCGCGTCATGGGCAAGAAGAAGCCCGAGGAACTCGCCAAGAACTTCACGATCTTCCAGGCCGGCGCCCGCAAGAACGGGTACAGCGACGAGGCCATCCAGGCGCTCTGGGACGTCCTGGTCCCCTTCGCCGGCTACGCCTTCAACAAGGCGCACTCCGCCGCCTACGGCCTGGTGTCCTACTGGACCGCCTATCTGAAGGCCAACCACCCGGCCGAGTACATGGCGGGGCTGCTCACCTCGGTCAAGGACGACAAGGACAAGTCCGCGATCTACCTCAACGAGTGTCGCCGGATGGGCATCAAGGTCCTCCCCCCGAACGTGAACGAGTCGCAGTCCAACTTCGCGGCACAGGGCGACGACGTGATCCTCTTCGGTCTCACAGCGGTACGCAACGTCGGCCAGAACGTGGTCGAGTCGATCATCAGGTGCCGCAAGTCCAAGGGCAAGTACAGTTCCTTCCCCGACTTCCTGGAGAAGGTCGAAGCGGTCGTCTGCAACAAGCGCACCGTCGAGTCCCTGATCAAGGCGGGCGCCTTCGATGAGATGGGGCACACCCGAAAGGGCCTGGTCGCACATCATGAGCCGATGATCGACAACGTGGTGGCGGTCAAGCGCAAGGAGGCCGAGGGCCAGTTCGACCTGTTCGGTGGGATGGGCGAGGCCGACAGCAGCGAACCTTCCTTCGGTCTGGACGTCGAGTTCTCGGACGTGGAGTGGGAGAAGTCCTACCTGCTGGCGCAGGAGCGCGAGATGCTCGGCCTCTACGTGTCCGACCACCCGCTCTTCGGCCTGGAGCACGTCCTGTCCGACAAGACGGACGCCGGGATCTCCCAACTCACCGGCGGGGAGCACGCGGACGGGGCGGTGGTCACCATCGGTGGGATCATCTCCGGCCTTCAGCGCAAGATGACCAAGCAGGGCAACGCATGGGCCATCGCCACCGTGGAGGACCTCGCCGGCTCGATCGAGTGCATGTTCTTCCCCGCCACCTACCAACTGGTCTCCACCCAGTTGGTCGAGGACGCGGTCGTCTTCGTCAAGGGCCGCTTGGACAAGCGCGAGGACGTGCCCCGGCTGGTGGCCATGGAGCTCATGGTCCCCGACCTCTCCTCCGCCGGGACCAACGCACCGGTGGTCCTCACCATCCCCACCGTGAAGGTCACCCCTCCGATGGTCAGCCGCCTCGGCGAGATCCTCAACCACCACCGGGGCAACACCGAGGTCCGGATCAAGCTCCAGGGTCCGCGGTCGACCACGGTGCTGCGACTGGACCGTCACCGGGTCCAACCCGACCCCGCCCTCTTCGGCGATCTGAAGGTGCTGCTCGGCCCGTCCTGCCTGGCGGGTTGAGCCCTCCGGCAAGCCGGCCCGCGCCCGGGTCGCGCACAACGGACAGCACATGAACAGCACATGAGGAGAGGGGCGCACCCGTTTGAGGGTGCGCCCCTCTCCTCATGTGTTCCGGTACTCGCGGTTCAGCCAGAGGCGGCTTCAGTTGTGACCGAAGCGTTTCTGCCGGCCCTTGTGCGCCATGTCCGAGGGTGACGCCTGCTGGAGCCTCTCCTCCGCCTGGTCCTGCGTCGACTTCGGCTGTGCCTGCTCCGCGCTGCCGGACCGGGACTGGTGCTTGGGCTGGCTCTGCTGGCGGTTCTTGTTCTTGGCCATGGTGGAAGCCTCCTGTGAGGGTCTAGGGGCCAGGGCCGCCTTCACATTCACATAGCGGAACAACCCCCGCATTTTGGATCATTGCCGTCCGTAGTCATCGGCGGTGGGCCGGGCGAATTCCGCGTGGCAGGCATGCCGGGCCGGGTGTCCGGAAACAACGTGTGGAGAACAGCAAAATCCGCCACGCCGGTGATCGACGTTCGGCCCGTAAGGGCCTCCGAGGTCGGGCAGACTCAGGAATCCGATGCAGGACCGCTCGCGGAAGAGGGTGGAAAGCGTGGACCGCTGCGTAGTCCTGGTGGACGCGGGCTATCTGCTGGGAGCGGCTGCGAGTCTGCTCGCCGGAGAGCCCTCCCGATCGCGTATCACCGTCGACCATGCGGCCCTCATCCAGGGCTTGCGTGAGCGCGCCGAGGCCGACACCGATCAGCCGTTGCTGCGCATCTACTGGTTCGACGGGGCCCCCGACCGGGTGCCGCAGCCCGAGCATCGGCGCTTGCGCGTAATGTCACGGGTCACCGTGCGCCTCGGTGCGCTCACTCGTAGTGACGGTCGTTGGGCGCAGAAGGGAGTGGACGCGGCGATGCACGCCGAACTCACCGAACTGGCCAGAAACCGTGCCTGTTCCGATGTGGTTCTGGTGACCGGTGACGGAGATCTACTGCCCGGACTGATGTCCGCCAAGGAACACGGAGTTGCCGTGCATCTGTGGGCGGTCCAAGCCGCGGACGGTGACTACAACCAGTCGGAGGACCTCGTGGCGGAGGCGGACGAACGCCGGGTCCTGGACCGTGCCTGGATCACCCGGGCGGTGCGGGGCAAGGAAGCCGGCGGACTGTGCGCACCAGCCTCCGCGCCCCGTCCCGAGATCGCCGCCATCCTCTCCGCACCGCTGCCCGAGGCGGCCCTCGCCGAGGCCGCCCGCAACGGGGGCGCGCCCCGCACCACCTCGCCCAACGAACGGCTCGGTGAAGGTGCGTTGGATCCCGACCGGCTCGACGACACCGCAGCCGGCGCCGGGAGTCACCCCGGCCCGCACAAGGCGCCCAGCGTTCCGACGCCCAAGGACCTCGCCGGGCTGCGCACCGGCAATGCGCACCCCGGCTCGCAGCCCGGCAACGCCACCTTGCGCTGGTCCTCGGACCGGGGCTGGGTGGAACGCGGAGGCCCCCTGGGTGAGCCTCCCGAGACCGCTTCGCTGCCCACGCTCGCCCAGCTCACCAGCGCCGAGGAACGCTGGGCCGACCGAGAGGAGGACATCACCACCGTCGGCGGTGACCCCTTCGAGGTCGGGCAGGTCTTCGCCCGTCGCTGGATGGCCCGTCTCCCCGAGACCGTCCACGTCCAGAAGCTGTCCAGCATGTACCCCCGGATTCCGCACCGCATCGATGGTGAACTGCTGCGCTACGCCGCCCGCTTCGGGCTCCTCGCACACAAGGACGACCAGATCGACGAGCACGACCGGTACGCGATCCGGGCCGGCTTCTGGCGCGAGATCGACGTCCGCGCCGCCGCCGACCACCTTTCGGCGAGCCCTACCGGAGAGTGAGCGCAGGTGTTCAGGGGCCGTGGCGCGCCCGCGCCCCGCAGCGCCCCGCGTACCTCCGCCGGCCCCTGACCCCGTAGGCTGACCCCTCGTGAGTACGGGCACAGCACAGGCGGAAAACGGCGCGAGCGCCGTCACGGAACAGGCTGACGCCGTCTTCGCGGTACGCGATCTCGTCAAGACCTACCCGGCCGTGCGGGCCCGCCGGGGCACTCCCGCGGTTCCCCAGACCCGGGCCACCGACGGCATCTCGCTGGACGTCCGGCGCGGTGAGATCTTCGGTCTGCTCGGCCCCAACGGCGCCGGCAAGTCCACTTTGGTGCGCCAGCTGACCGGGCTCCTGCGCCCCGACTCGGGCACCGTGCACCTGCTCGGCCACGATCTGGTCCGACACCCCGAGCGGGCCTCCCGGCTCCTGGGATACCTGGGGCAGGAGTCCACCGCCCTGGACGAGCTGACCGTCGCCCTGGCGGCCGAGACCACCGGCCGGCTGCGAGGCCTGAGTGCCCCCGCGGCCCGGTCCGCCCGCGACGAGGTGCTCGACGAGCTCGGCCTCGCCGCGATCGCCGGGCGACCGCTGAAGAAGCTCTCCGGTGGCCAACGCCGCCTGGCATGCCTGGCAGCCACCCTGGTGGGGGAACGGCCGGTGCTGATCCTCGACGAGCCCACCACGGGCATGGACCCGGTGGCGCGCCGAGCCGTGTGGGCAGCCGTGGACCGTCGACGCGCGCAGCGGGGCGCCACTGTCGTGCTGGTCACCCACAACGTGATCGAGGCCGAAACCGTCCTCGACCGCGTGGCCGTCCTCGAACGCGGACGGGTCATCGCCTGTGACACCCCCGCAGCCCTCAAGGCGGGGGTCGCCGACGAGGTCCGGCTGGAGCTGGTCTGGCGGGACCGTCCGCCCCTGGACGTTCCCGAGATCGCCGCGCTGCACCTGCGGGCCGAGGGATCCGGGCGGCGCTGGGTGCTGCGGACGACCCCCGACGAGGCGCGTGCGGTGGTGGCCACCGTGACCGGGGGCGCCGCCTTCGCCGCGCTGGACGACTTCACACTTGCCACCCCGAGCCTGGAGGACGTCTACCTGGCGCTCGGCGGTCGTAGCCCGCTGCGCTCCGGCGCGGGCGCCGGCTCGATCCGGGACGCAGCGGACGGGAGCACCACAGGATGAGTGTCGTACCGATGGAAGCGACCCCCGGAGCGGCTACCGGCCTCCCTGCCGAGCACCCCAGGCCCGACGGGGTCCAGGTGGCGGCCCCCTTGGCGCCACGGGCCCGGCTGCTGCCGGCCCTCGCCGCGGTCTACCGGGCCCAGCTCTCCAGGGCCAGGGTGGCTCGGATGCCGCTGCTGTTCGTGGCCACCTTCCAGTCCGTCGGCATCATGATCTTGATGCGGGGTGTGGTTGACGGCGGATCGGAGGCCCGCGCGGTGGTCGCGGGTTCCTCCGTACTGGTCGTCGCCTTCGTCGCGCTCAACCTGCTCGCCCAGTACTTCGGCCAGCTCAGGGCCGGCGGTGGCCTCGACCACTACGCGACCTTGCCGGTTTCGCCGTCCTCGGTGGTACTGGGCGCCGCGGGCGCCTACGCCTCCTTCACGGTGCCGGGCACGGTGGTGACCGCTGCCTTCGGGTCGGTGCTGTTCGGGCTCCCGCTGGCGAACCTCTGGATCCTTGCGGCGGTCATTCCGCTCGCGGGTGCGGCACTGGCGGGTCTGGGCGCCGCGCTGGGGCTACTCGCCCCCCGACAGGAGTTGGCCACCCTCTTCGGGCAACTCGGCATGTCGGCGGCCCTGCTCCTCGGAGTCCTGCCCGCCGAGCGGATGCCCGAGCCGATCGCCTGGGCCCGCGATCTGCTGCCTTCCACCTACGGGGTCGAGGCGTTCGCCCGCACGTTCGAGAAAAGCCCGGACTGGCTCGCGGTGGCCTTGGACCTCGGCGTGTGCGCCGCGGTGGGAGTCGCATCCCTGGCCGTGGCCACGTGGGCCTACCGCCGTGCGGCGGTCCGCTGAGACCCCGCGGGGTGGTCGCTGCCCTCAGGCGGGAGCCGCCGAGGGCTGTCCGGTACGCCGCCCGAGCACGAAAGGCCCTGGCCCAAGAACCGGCTGCCGCCCTGAGTGGGTGCCGTGGCCTGCGGCCTGGCACGATGGCAGAGTGACTGCACCCCTGACACCTCCGGGTCCAAGCTCCGAACACCAGCCCGGCGCCGATCCCTGGCGGCAGTACCAGTCGGCGCCCGAGAGCGAGCCGGTGTCCCCGCACGGGCAGGACCCCCACGGGCAGGAGCAGGGGAGCGGCCCCGGTCTGGCGACGGACCTACGGGACGGAGCCGCGATCGCCGTGCTCCTCGCGGCCTGCGGAGTGGTTCTCGGCCTGTTGTGGCTGTGGCTGGCGCCACGCGTGCAGTTCTTCTCCAACGGTGAGGCGATCTTCCTCAAGGACACCGAGAACGAAGGCAGGATCGGTGCCGACGGCACCTTCCTGCTGATCTCCCTGGGGCTCGGGATGCTCACTGGCGCCCTCGTCTACCTCTTCCGTCGAAGGGGTGGGGTCCTGCTGGTGGTCGGCCTGGCCGTCGGAGCCCTGCTCGGATCGATCCTGGGCTGGCGCCTGGGAGTCTGGCTCGGCCCTAGCCGCGACCTGCTCGGCGCCGCCCGCAAAGCAGGTACGGACGTGCCCTTCGACGCACCTCTCCAGCTCATGGCCCACGGGGCGCTGTTGACTTGGCCGGTGGCCGCCCTCGCCACGCACCTCGCCCTCACCGCACTGTTCGCCCCCCGCGACCCCCAGGTGCAGGACGACTGGCCACAGGGCCGTCCGCCACCGCACCTGCGGACCTCGCAGGCTGAGCAGAAGCCGGTGGAGTCCCAGGATCCCGAGGACCGGTCGGAGCCGCGGGGCGACTGAACGCCTTCCCGGGCCGAACCACGCCCGCCCTGGCAAGGCGCCTCGGCGGGCTCATGCGGGACGCCGTCCATGGTTCGGTCGGGATCGTTTGCGCAGTCGCCACTTCCGCTTGCGCGTGCGTTTGGACACGGGCCCCTCCTCGGCTGGCGCCTTCGCTTCCTCCTCTCGGTGGTAGTCGTGGCGGGCGCCGCCGTACAGGGGGTGTTCCGGCCGCTCTTGGCCGCGCCCCTGCGGCCAAGAGCGGGCTACCGCTTGCCGATCGCCGCCATCACGGCACCCGTCAGAGCGGCCAGCGCGGCCGGGGCCAGTTCGATCTCCACCCCGCGCCGGCCGGCCGACACGCAGATGGTCGGATGGGTCGATGCGGAGGAGTCGAGCACCGTGCGTAGCCGTTTGCGTTGGCCCAGGGGAGAGATGCCGCCGCGGACGTAACCCGTGGTGCGTTCAGCGGCCACCGGGTCAGCCATCGCGGCTCGTTTGCCGCCCAGGGCCTGGGCCAGTGCCTTCAGGTCGAGGGAGCCGGCGACCGGGACCACCGCGACGGCCAGTTCCCCGTCCACGTCGGCCACCAGCGTCTTGAACACCCGCTCGGGTGGCACCCCCAGTGCCTGGGCGGCTTCCGCACCGTAGGAGCCACTGGCGGGGTCGTGGGTGTAGGAGTGCAGGGTGAAGGGTGTGCCGGAGGCGGCCAGCGCGACCGTCGCCGGTGTCCCGCCGGGCTTCTTCTTCGGCACGTGGAGGTTCCTCCGCTCGGTCCTGCTGGTCAGTTCGGGCTGGTCGGTGCGCGGGTGAGTTCCACCGCGGGCAGGGACGGCAGGTGCCGCAGTACCGCGGTCTCCGCGCGCAGCAGCCGCAGTTCCTCGGTCAGCCGGGTGGCCACGTCCGGGGCCTGGAGCAGCCGCTGCTTGGACGGAGTGTCCAGCACCGCGGCGGCGGCGACCAGGTAGGACACCACGGACGGGTCGTCCGGCAGCTCCGCAGCGGTCGCCAGTGAGCGTTCCCGTGCCCCCGCGAGCCGCTTCTGGTACGCGCGGAAGGCGCGCAGCACGCCTTCCGCGAGGGCGCCGGCTCCGTCCCCGGGGTCCTCCGGGAGTTCTTCCAGCTCGGCGGTGAGGTAGGCGCCGGCGGAGTCGATGGAGAGCAGCTTGACCCGTCGTGTGCCGGTGGCCAGCACCTCGAAGCTGCCGTCCTCCCTTTCCCGGATGGTGGCCGCATCCGCGATGCAGCCGACCCGGTGGAAGGCCTGGATGGGGTCGGGGCCGAACCCTGCGGTGGGCCCGCGTTCGGGCAGGGCCGTCGGGTCGGGCATGCCCGGGGCGGTCCGGGCGACCTCACGGCCATCGCGGATCGCCACGACGGCGAACCGGCGGGGCGCGTCCTCGTCGGCCTTCAGCAGGTCGCGCATCATGGCGCGATAGCGCTCCTCGAAGACGTTCAGGGGCAGGACGAGCCCGGGGAACAGCACCGAGTTCAGCGGGAAGAGCGGCAGGCGAACGGTGGTCACGACGGTCAAGCGTAATGGCCGTCGGCCTCAGCTCGGACGGGCTGTACACGACGGCTTCCCGCGATCCCCGCCTGGAGCGCTCCCGCGCACCCCGGCGCACTCGGCGCGGTGGTACGGATGGCCGGGATGCGCCCCCGGGATGCGGGTGGCCCGGGCACTCGCACCTATCCCCTGCGCAGCAGCCGGCTGGCGCCCGCGGCCACGGTCGTCGCCAGGATCCAACCCAGCAGGACCAGGGCCGCGGCCAGCCACTGCCAGGCCCCCTCCAGCCGCCAGTAGCCGTCCTGACCCAGCCCGATCACCGGGAGCAGCAGGTCCAGGGCGAACAGCGGGGCGTTCCACTGGGGGTGCTCGTCCGTCTTGATCGCCGCCGGGTGCAGTCCGGAGAAGGCCAGTGCGCCGGCCGCCCACAGCACGGCCATCCACAGTGCGGCCCGGCCGGGCCGGTACCCGTAGGCGACCGCCCAGTCCTGGAGGTAGCCCCAGGCCCGTGCCGCGACCGGCAGGGTCTCGCGCCGACGGCGCTGCTTGGCCAGCAGCACCGCCCGCGCGTCCGCGTCCTCTCCGCTGCCGCGCAGGACCGCCGCGAGGCGCTCGTACGGTTCGGGGGAGTACTCGGGGGTTGCGGCGGCCAGCCACTCCAGGCGCCGGGCCAGTGGGAAATGGCCGCGGGGAGCCAGCGTTTCGTAGCCGAAGCCGTCCATCGAGAAGCCCCCGGTGCCGGGCCAGGCCGTGGAACGGTCCACCAAGGTGGTCACCTTCGCCCCCGAGAGCACCACCCGGCCGCGCTCCGGGCGTTCGCCGAGGAAGCGCAGTTCGGGGGTGGAGATCCGCCGCAGCGAGAGCTGTTGGTCGGCGGCGAGCACGAAACGGGCCTGGTAGAAGTCCACGGCGTCACCGAAGCGCCCGTCGTCGAGCCGCATTCCGCCGCGGCATTCGAACCTCTGTACGCGGCTGCCCCGGACGGGCGCGCCGCCCACCCCGTAGGGGGGTGTGACGCCCGCTTCGCCCCGCGGATCGACTGCCAGCCCCGTCATGTAGAGCGTGCGTTCGACCGTCAGCTGTGGGGCGTTGAGGGCGTAGCGGCCGTAGGGATTGCGCAGTCGACTGCCGCGCAGACTCATCGACACGCCGACCTTGGCCCCGCGCAGGGAAAGCTCCCCATAGGTTTCGATCATGTCGGCTTGGAAGTCCTGGCCCACCGACATCCCGTCCGCCGCGATCGAGCGTCCCTTGCGGTCCCGGTGCGCGACGACCTGGTTGAGCAGCAGGTCCGTCCCTATCCGCGCGTCCGTCAGGCGGATCCCGCGGGCCACCCGGCAGCGCGGCAGATGGAGATCGCCCTCGGTGTGCAGTCGGGCCGCTTCCAGCCGGGGCATCGAACAGCCGACCATGCGCAGGGTGGTGAAGCGGGCCTCCGGGAGCAGCACCTCGCCGTCGAAACGGCAGGAGTGCAGTTCCACATACGGCGCGATGACGCCGCCCGCCAGGTCGAGCCTGCCGGTGATACGTGCACCTCGGAGCTTGAGGGCGGCCACCCGGCCGGGCAGCGGCGGCGGTCCGCTGAGCAGGAGCAGCGCCACCGTGTCCGCCCGGACGCTGCGCTCCGCACCCCAGGCGTGATCGGCCAGTGGATCGTCCTGGTCCGCCGTACGGGCGCTCAGATCGCACACCGATCCGGTCCGAAACGCCCGCCACATCCGCAGCTCGGCGGTACTGAGGTCGTCCGGCGCCCCGTCGGCCTGGGTCCGTGCCCCGCCGCCCTGCGGCTCCGTCACGGCCGCCTCCTTTCCCCGTGCCGGCGCAAGCCCCGCGAGCGGGGTGCGCTCCGTCTGGTGAGTGCTCGTGCGTGTTTCCGCTCGGGATTCACTCGTTCGTTCCCCGCGGCGCGGAAACCTAGTGGTGACGGGTGACGGTCGGGGCGTGTATCAGCCAGTGATACAGGCGTCCGGTGTGGGGAGAGGGTCTGAGAGAATCGAACCGTGATCTCTCGTATCGACCTGCGCGGTGACGCCCTCCCCGAGGGCGGCGCCCTGCGCGACCTGCTGCCCCGTGCCGAGTTCGACGTGGAAGCCGCCCTGGAGAAGGTGCGGCCCATCTGCGAGGACGTCCATCATCGGGGTACGGCGGCGCTGATCGATTACGCGGAGAAGTTCGACGGTGTCAAGCTCTCGCAGGTCAGGGTGGATCCCTCGGCCATAAAGGCCGCTCTGGAGCAGCTCGACCCGGCGGTGCGTGCCGCCCTGGAGGAGTCGATCCGAAGGGCCCGGATCGTGCACGCTGAGCAGCGTCGTGCCGAGCACACCACCCAGGTGGTGCCCGGCGGCACCGTCACCGAGAAGTGGGTGCCGGTTGGGCGCGTGGGCCTGTACGCCCCCGGTGGCCGGTCCGTGTACCCCTCGTCCGTGGTGATGAACGTGGTCCCGGCCCAGGAGGCCGGGGTGCAGTCCATCGCCCTCGCCTCACCGCCGCAGGCCGAGTTCTCGGGCTTGCCACACCCCACGATTCTGGCCGCCTGCGCACTGCTCGGCGTGGACGAGGTGTACGCGGCAGGAGGCGCCCAGGCCGTCGCGATGTTCGCGTACGGGACGCAGGAGTGCGCCCCGGCGAACATGGTGACCGGCCCCGGAAACATCTGGGTCGCCGCCGCCAAGCGCTACTTCACCGGAAAGATCGGCATCGACACGGAGGCAGGGCCGACGGAGATCGCCGTCCTCGCCGACTCCACCGCGGACCCGGTGCACGTGGCTGCCGACCTGATCAGCCAGGCCGAGCACGACCCGCTCGCAGCGGCGGTCCTGGTCACCGACTCCGAGGAGCTTGCCGCAGCCGTCGAGAAGGAGCTGGAGGCGCAGGTCGCGGTCACCAAGCACATCGAGGACCGGATCCGTCCGGCGCTCGCCGGCAAACAGTCCGCGATCGTCCTCGTCGACGGCCTGGAGGACGGACTGCGAGTCGTCGACGCGTACGGGGCGGAGCACCTGGAGATCCAGGCCGCCGACGCGGCGGCCTGGGCCGACCGCGTCCGCAACGCGGGAGCGATCTTCGTCGGCCCCTGGGCCCCCGTCTCCCTGGGCGACTACTGTGCGGGCTCCAACCACGTCCTGCCCACCGGCGGCTGTGCCTGCCACTCCTCCGGCCTGTCCGTGCAGTCCTTCCTGCGCGGCATCCACATCGTGGACTACACCCGGGACGCACTCGCCGAGGTCACCCACCATGTGGTGACGCTGGCGGAGGCGGAGGACCTGCCCGCACACGGCGCGGCCCTCAAGGCGAGGTTCGGATGGAAGGTTCCCGGCAAGTGAGCAGCGCGTACCAGCACGACACGCCGGCCGCCGCCGGCGCGCCGATCGGCATCGACGACCTCCCCATCCGGCCCGAGCTGCGCGGCAAGTCCCCCTACGGCGCGCCCCAGATCGACGTGCCCGTGCAGTTGAACACCAACGAGAACCCGTACCCGCTGCCCGCCCCGCTCGTCGCCCGGATCGCCGAACGAGTCGCGGAGGCCGCACGTACCCTCAACCGCTACCCGGACCGGGACGCGCTCGAACTGCGCGCCGGATTGGCGGCCTACCTGAACCGCACCTGCCAGTACCCCGTGGGCAGGGAGAACGTCTGGGCGGCCAACGGCTCCAACGAGGTCCTGCAGCAACTGCTCCAGACCTTCGGCGGCCCCGGGCGCACCGCACTCGGCTTCGAACCCTCGTACTCGATGCACTCCCTCATCGCGCGCGGTACCGGTACGGGTTGGGTCCGCGGTCCTCGCGACGAGGGATTCCGCATCGATCGGGACACCGCTGTGGCGGCGATCGCCGAACACGCCCCGGACGTGGTCTTCGTCACCTCGCCGAACAACCCCACGGGTACCGCCACCCCGGCCGGGACGGTCCTCGCGATCTACGAAGCCGCCCAGGCCGCCAAGCCCTCACTGGTCGTCGTCGACGAGGCGTACGTCGAGTTCAGCCACCACGACTCGCTGCTGCCGCTGCTCGACGGACGCCCCAACCTGGTGATTTCCCGGACCATGTCCAAGGCGTTCGGCGCCGCCGGGCTGCGCCTGGGCTACTTCGCCGCGCACCGGGCGGTGGTCGACGCGGTGCAGCTGGTCCGGCTGCCTTACCACCTCTCGGCGGTCACCCAGGCGACCGCGTTGGCCGCGCTGGAGTACACCGACACGCTGCTCGCCTACGTCGAGCAGCTCAAGGCCGAGCGGGACCGGCTGGTCGCCGAGCTGAGGGCGATCGGCTACGAGGTCACCGAGTCCGACGCCAACTTCGTGCAGTTCGGGAAGTTCGCGGACGCCGACGCCGCGTGGCGCAAGATCCTCGATCAGGGTGTCCTGGTCCGGGACAACGGAGTACCGGGGTGGCTCCGGGTCACGGCAGGAACCCCTGCGGAGAACGACGCGTTCCTGGAAGCGGTTCGCGCACTGAAGAAGGAGCAGCAGGCATGAGCCGCATCGGACGGGTCGAACGCACCACGAAGGAGACCTCGGTCCTCGTCGAGATAGACCTCGACGGCACCGGCAAGGTCGACGTGTCCACCGGCGTGGGCTTCTTCGACCACATGCTCGACCAGCTCGGCCGCCACGGTCTGTTCGACCTCACCGTCAAGACCGACGGCGACCTGCACATCGACTCGCACCACACCATCGAGGACACCGCCCTGGCGCTCGGTGCCGCCTTCCGACAGGCCCTCGGCGACAAGGTGGGCATCTACCGCTTCGGCAACTGCACGGTCCCGCTGGACGAGTCCCTCGCGCAGGTGACCGTGGACCTGTCCGGCCGCCCGTACCTCGTGCACACCGAGCCCGAGAACATGGCACCGATGATCGGGTCCTACGACACCACGATGACCCGGCACATCCTGGAGTCCTTCGTCGCCCAGGCACAGATCGCACTGCACGTGCACGTGCCCTACGGGCGCAACGCCCACCACATCGTCGAGTGCCAGTTCAAGGCGCTGGCCCGGGCCCTGCGCTACGCCTCGGAGCGCGACGCGCGCGCCGAGGGCATCCTTCCGTCGACGAAGGGCGCGCTGTAACCGTGACCGGCCTTTCCACCCTCCTTATCGTCGTCGGCCTCTTCCTGGCCGGCGGCGTCTACTCCTTCCACAAGCAGCAGATGCCCAAGGGTGTCATCGTGCTGCTCGGCATCGGCTCGGTGATGTGCCTGGTCGCCGGTGTCATGCGCATCCAGGGAATTTGGGGCTAGCCGGTGAGCACTCAGAAGAAGGTCGTCGTCTTCGACTACGGCTTCGGCAACGTACGTTCCGCCGAACGGGCCCTGGCCCGGGTCGGCGCGGACGTGGAGATCACCCGCGACTACGAGCGGGCGATGGCCGCCGACGGGCTCCTCGTGCCCGGTGTGGGCGCCTTCTCCGCCTGCATGCAGGGGCTGAAGGCGGCCCGCGGCGACTGGATCGTCGGCCGCCGGCTCTCCGGCGGGCGGCCCGTCCTGGGCATCTGTGTCGGAATGCAGATCCTTTTCGCACGCGGCATCGAGCACGGCGTGGAGAGCGAGGGCCTCGACGAGTGGCCCGGCTCGGTGGAACCACTGAAGGCGCCGATCGTTCCGCACATGGGCTGGAACACGGTGGACGCGCCAAAGGACAGCCAGCTCTTCGCCGGGCTCGACGCCGAGGAGCGCTACTACTTCGTGCACTCCTACGCCGTGCACGACTGGAAGCTGGAAGTCGGCAACCCCAACATCCGCGCTCCCAAGGTCACCTGGGCCACCCACGGCGAGCCCTTCGTCGCGGCGGTGGAGAACGGCGCCCTGTGGGCGACGCAGTTCCACCCCGAGAAGTCCGGCGACGCCGGTGCCCAGCTCCTCACCAACTGGATCGAGACCCTCTGATGCCCGCCAACCAGGCCCCCCAGCTGGAACTCCTGCCCGCTGTCGACGTCCGGGACGGCCAGGCCGTCCGTCTGGTCCACGGAGAGTCCGGCACGGAGACCTCCTACGGCTCCCCGCTCCAGGCGGCCCTCGCCTGGCAGGGTGCCGGCGCCCGATGGCTGCACCTCGTGGACCTGGACGCAGCCTTCGGCACGGGTGACAACCGCGACCTGGTCGCGGAGATCACCGGTGCCATGGACATCGAGGTCGAGCTGTCCGGCGGGATCCGCGACGACGCCTCGCTCGCCAAGGCCCTCGCCACCGGCTGCACCCGGGTCAACCTGGGCACCGCCGCCCTGGAGAGCCCGCAGTGGGTGGCCAAGGTCATCGCCGAGCACGGCGAGAAGATCGCCGTGGGACTGGACGTGCGCGGCACCACCCTCAAGGGGCGCGGCTGGACCAGCGAGGGCGGCGACCTGTACGAGACGCTCGCCCGCCTCGACGTCGAGGGCTGCGCCCGCTACGTGGTCACCGACATCGCCAAGGACGGCACGCTGAGCGGCCCCAACCTGGAGTTGCTACGCAACGTGTGCGCGGCCACCGACCGCCCCGTCGTCGCCTCCGGCGGCGTCTCCTCGCTGGCGGACCTGCGCGCCATCGCCGAGCTGGTGCCGCTGGGCGTGGAGGGTTCGATCGTCGGCAAGGCGCTGTACGCCAAGGCCTTCACCCTCGAAGAAGCCCTGAGGGCGGTCTCCTCATGAGCGGATCCGGCCAGGTGCGCCGCATCGCCTCCGGTGGACCCTGGGAGGAGGCCATCGGCTACTCCCGCGCGGTGGAACTCCCCAACGGGCTGGTGCTCGTCTCCGGTTGTACCTCGGTCATCGACGGACGGATCGCGGCGGGTGGTCCGTACGAGCAGACCACCACCGCCTTCGGGGTGGCCTTCGAGGCGCTCCGGCAGGTGGGCCTCGGGCCGGAGCACGTCGTACGCACCCGCATGTACCTCACCCACGCCCGGGACGTCGAGGAAGTGGGCCGTGCCCACAAGGAGCTCTTCGACGCCGTCCGGCCCGCCGCATCCATGATCATCGTCTCCGGCTTCATCGACCCCAGCCTGGTCGTCGAGGTGGAGGTCGAAGCCTTCCGAGGAGAGTCCTCATGACCCTGGCCGTACGGGTGATCCCCTGCCTGGACGTGGACAACGGCCGCGTCGTCAAGGGCGTCAACTTCCAGAACCTGCGCGATGCCGGTGACCCGGTGGAGATGGCCAAGTTGTACGACGCCGAAGGCGCCGACGAACTGACCTTCCTGGACATCACCGCCTCCTCGGGGAACCGCGAGACCACCTACGACGTGGTGCGCCGCACCGCGGAGCAGGTCTTCATCCCGCTGACCGTGGGCGGCGGGGTGCGCACCGCCGAGGACGTGGACAAGCTCCTGCGGGCCGGCGCGGACAAGGTGGGCGTCAACACGGCCGCCATCGCTCGGCCCGAGCTGATCCGCGAGATCGCGGAGCGCTTCGGGCGTCAGGTGCTCGTGCTGTCCGTCGACGCCCGGCGCACCGAATCGGGCACCTTCGAGGTCACCACGCACGGCGGCCGGCAGGGAACCGGCATCGACGCCGTCGAGTGGGCGCACCGGGCCGCCGAGCTCGGTGCCGGCGAGATCCTGTTGAACTCCATGGACGCCGACGGCACCAAGGACGGCTACGACACGCAGATGATCACCGCGGTGCGCCAGCACGTCAGCGTCCCGGTCATCGCCTCCGGTGGCGCTGGCAAGCTGGCGGATTTCCCGCCGGCCGTCGCCGCCGGCGCCGACGCCGTGCTGGCCGCCTCCGTCTTCCACTTCGCAGACCTGCGGATCACCGAGGTCAAGGACACCCTCAAGCAGGCCGGCCACCCGGTCCGCTGAGCCGCTCACGCCGAGCCCCCGGTCTTCCCCGCCGGGGAGGCCGGGGAAGGTCCTCAGATGCCGAACTTGGTTCCGGTGATGCGGGCGATCGCCTCCTTCTCACCCTCCAGCTCCACCTGGGCGCAGTCCTGGCGGCCGAAGAGGAACATCGTCAGCTCGCCCGGCTCGCCGGTGACCGTCACCACGGGGGTTCCCTTGTGAGCCACCACCGTCTGTCCGTTCGGGCGGCGCAGGACCAGGCCGACCGGGGCGCGGCGCGCGGTGATGCGGGCCAGTCTCTCCAGCCGGGACCAGAGGGCGTCCGCGAAGACCGGGTCCACCTCGCGCGGGCTCCAGTCCGGCTGGGCCCGGCGCACGTCCTCGGCGTGGACGTAGAACTCCACCGCGTTGGCCGCCTCGTCGATCTGCTTGAGTGCGTACACGGACGCCTTCGGCGGACCGGTGCGGATCAGTTGGAGCAGTTCCTCGTACGGTTTGGCCGCGTACTCGGCCATCGCGGCGTCCAGCCGGTCCTTGAGGATCTTGAGTAGCAGCCCGCCCGCCGCGTCGGGCCGGCGTTCGCGTACCACCACGTGTGCGGCCAGTTCCCTGGTGCGCCAGCCCTCGCACAGCGTCGGGGCGTCGGGCCCCGCCGACTCCAACAAGTCGGCCAGCAGCAGTCGTTCACGCTTCGCATGGGTAGACATGACCGCCAGCCTACGGCCGTGACCCCCCGGTTGGGCGCCCACGTGCCGGACTCCGGTCCGGGCGCGCCGCTCCGCGCGGCACAATGACCCCATGAGCAGCCAGCAGCACCCCGCCCCCCGGCCCAGCGGCCTCGACCCGGCCATCGCCGCCCGCCTCAAGCGATCCGCGGACGGTCTGGTGCCCGCCATCGCCCAGCAGCACGACACCGGTGAGGTGCTCATGCTCGGCTGGATGGACGACGAGGCGCTGCACCGCACCCTGACCACGGGCCGCTGCACCTACTGGAGCCGCAGTCGCCGGGAGTACTGGGTCAAGGGCGACACCTCCGGCCACGTCCAACACGTGAAGTCCGTCGCACTCGACTGCGACGCGGACACGATCCTGGTCAAGGTCGACCAGGTCGGCGCGGCCTGTCACACCGGTGCGCGCACCTGCTTCGAAGCCGACCGGCTCGACGTCAACCAGTAGGTAGGGTCACCAGGCATGGATCTTGAGACGTTCCGCAAGTTGGCGGCGGACCGCCGCGTCATTCCGGTCACCCGCAGGCTGCTGGCCGACGGAGACACCCCCGTCGGCCTGTACCGCAAGCTCGCCGCCGAACGCCCCGGCACCTTCCTGCTGGAGTCGGCGGACGGAGGCACCTCGCACACCGGGGGCACCGGGGGAGGCGGCTCCTGGTCCCGTTACTCCTTCGTCGGGGTGCGCTCCGCGGCCACGCTGACGGTCCGTGACGGGCAGGCTCACTGGATCGGAAACGCCCCCGTCGGCGTCCCCGTCGACGGGGACCCGCTGGAGGCCCTGCGCGCCACGGTGCAGACCCTGCACACCCCGCGTGACCTCGCCGACCCCGCCGGGGGCGCGCTTCCGCCGTTCACCGGCGGCATGGTCGGATACCTCGGCTACGACATCGTCCGCCGTCTGGAGCGCATCGAGGAGCACGGGCAGGACGTCCTCCAGGTGCCGGAACTGACCATGTTGCTCACCTCCGACCTCGCGGTCCTCGACCACTGGGACGGTTCGGTCCTGCTGATCGCCAACGCGATCAACCACAACGACCTCGACACCGGTGTCGACGAGGCGTTCGCCGACGCCGTCGCCCGTCTGGACGCGATGGAGGCAGACCTCGCCCGGCCGGCGCCGTACGCGCCCGTCTCACTGCCCCCGTCGGAGCTGCCGGAGTTCTCGGCCCTGTGGGGCGGCACCGACTACCAGGCGGCCGTCGAGGACATCAAGGAGCGCATCCGGGCGGGCGAGGCCTTCCAGGTGGTGCCCTCGCAGCGGTTCGAAACCCCCTGCACGGCTTCCGCCCTGGACGTGTACCGGGTGCTGCGGGCCACCAACCCCTCGCCGTACATGTACCTGCTGCGCTTCGAGGGTTTCGACGTGGTGGGGTCCAGCCCGGAGGCGCTGGTCAAGGTCGAGGACGGCAGGGCCATGGTCCACCCGATCGCCGGCACCCGGCACCGCGGTGGTACCCCTCAGGAGGACCAGGCCCTGGCCGAGGAACTGCTGGCCGACCCCAAGGAGCGGGCCGAGCACCTCATGCTCGTCGACCTCGGGCGCAACGACCTGGGCAGGGTCTGCGAGCCCGGCTCCGTCGAGGTGGTCGACTTCATGTCGATCGAGCGGTACTCGCACGTCATGCACATCGTCTCGACCGTCACCGGGAAGGTCGCCGAAGGCCGCACCGCTTTCGATGTGTTGACCGCCTGCTTCCCCGCGGGAACCCTCTCCGGGGCGCCCAAGCCGCGCGCCATGCAGATCATCGAGGAACTGGAGCCCTCGCACCGGGGCCTGTACGGCGGCTGCGTCGGCTACCTCGACTTCGCCGGGGACTCCGACACCGCGATCGCCATCCGCACCGCCCTGCTGCGCGACGGCACCGCCTATGTACAGGCGGGGGCGGGTGTCGTCGCCGACTCCAATCCGGTCTCCGAGGACCAGGAGTGCCGCAACAAGGCGGCAGCGGTGCTGCGGGCGGTGGGCACCGCGAACCGGATGCACGGGGGACCCCGAAGCTGAGCCGGCCGGGAACCGCCTGACGCGCAGCGCGGGCGGTAGGGGATAGTGGGGTACGTGAGTGCCGTATCCCAACCCTTCCCCGAGCCCCCGGGCGCTTCCGCCGGCAGTCGGCGCAGCGTCGCGTCGGCCCTGCTCCTCGGCGCGCTCGGCGCCACGGTCGTCCTCCTCGCCTCCGGTCGTACCTGGGCCAGCGGCAGCACGGAGATCGGCGGCGGCACGCTCGACCTGAGCGCTGACGGCCGGGCCGTCACCGGGGTGCCGGCGGCGTTGGCGATCGTGGCCCTGGCCGCCCTCGTCGCGGTCTTCGCGGTCCGCGGGTCCGGCCGTGCCCTGGTCTCCGGACTCCTCGCGGTGAGCGGCCTGGGCGCCGGGCTGGCCGCGGTCCTCGGCGCCTCCGACCGCCGTGCCCTGCAGGCGGAGGCTGCTCGAACCACCGCGGACACCGCCGCGGGTGTCGCCGACCTGAGCCACACAGCCTGGCCCTACGTCACGGCCGCCGGCGGGCTGCTCATCCTGCTCGCCGGCTTGTTGGCGCTGCGCTACGGGCGTCACTGGCCCGCGATGTCGGGCCGCTACGAGCGCGACGGCACGGCCCGGCCGCGCCGCGCCCGCAGCGCTCCGGCGGACCCCGATCGCCCCGAGGAGCTGTGGAAGGCCCTGGACCGGGGTGAGGACCCCACCCGCGCCGATCCGGCCTGAGGCATCCTGGCGCACCCATCCGGCCCCGGGAGCCTCACCTGAGCCACCCCCCGGCGATCGGGCCCCGCGGCTTGCGGAACAATATGGAACGAGCTTTGACACAGCGGTGCGCCGACGCGGACGCAGCGCACACAGCAACAGCAACGAGGAGCAACTCATGGCGGACAGCCACGGCAACACCCCGGCCGCCTGGACCGGTGTCATCATCGCCTTCATCGGTTTCTGCGTGTCCGGAGCCTTCATGGTGCTCGACAACCCGCTCGGCTTCTGGGCCGGGCTGATCGTCGCAGCCCTCGGTGGCGTGGTCGGCCTGGCGATGCGCGCTGCCGGCATGGGCATGAAGCCGAAGGTCGCGAAGGCCTGAGCCCTGCCTGCCCGCGGGCAGGGAAGGCGCGGCCCGACGGCCGCGCCTTCGACGGCATCCCGACCCAGTCGAGGGGAGAATCGCCGGATGGACGCCTCCCCGCACAGCCCAGCCACCAGGTCCGTCCGCCGCCTCCTCGCGCCCTTGAGCACCCTTGGTGGGGTCGTGGCTGCCTTCAGCTACGTCGCCCTGGTCGACCCGAACCAGCCCGGGCACTACCCCGTGTGCCCGTTGCTCCAGGTGACGGGGCTGCTGTGCCCCGGCTGCGGGGGCCTGCGAAGTGCCCACGCCTTCGCCACCGGTGACCTGCTCGCCGCGTTTGGGGCGAACGCGTTCGCCGTCGCCGGGTACTTCCTGTTCGCCACCTTCGTGGCCCTGTGGCTGATGAGGGCGGTGCAGGGCCGCCCGGCGCCCCGGCTGGCCCTGAAACCCGCCCACTGGTGGGCTCTGGGAGGCCTGGCGTTCGCCTTCAGCGTGCTGCGGAACCTGCCCGTCGGGGCTTTCCTGGCCCCTTGATCAGGTCGCTGACCTGCCCGGGAGGGAACCCCGCCGTTGTCCAGTGTCTGGGACGGCGCCCCTCCTGATGCGGAGCCCAGGGCCCGCTGCGGATACCATTTGAGTGCTGGCCTCGTGGCAGCTCGTGGCAGACCGGGTGTGACGGCCGAGTGATCGGTGGGCGTCCCGCCGGGGGTGACGGGCATCCACGGGGGGCAGTTTGACCACCGTCACCGTCCCGGAAGGGGGCCGCTCGCGTGAGTGTGCTCGACGAGATCATCGAAGGTGTCCGTGCCGACCTCGCAGAGCGACAGGCCGCGGTCAGCCTCGACGAGCTCAAGGAGCGTGCTGCCAAGGCGCCCCAGGCGAAGGACGGCGTCGCCGCGCTGCGCGGCGACGGCGTCAAGGTCATCTGCGAGGTGAAGCGTTCCAGCCCGTCCAAGGGCGCGCTCGCTGCCATCGCAGACCCCGCCGGGCTCGCCGCCGACTACGAGGCAGGCGGCGCCTCCGTGATCTCCGTGCTGACTGAACAGCGCCGCTTCGGTGGTTCGCTGGCGGACCTGGAAGCGGTTCGGGCCAAGGTCGACGTCCCTATCCTGCGCAAGGACTTCATCGTCACCGCCTACCAGCTCTGGGAAGCCCGTGCCTACGGTGCTGACCTGGTGCTGCTGATCGTCGCCGCCCTGGAGCAGGAGGCCCTGGTCTCCCTGATCGAGCGGGCCGAGTCCATCGGGCTCACTCCGCTGGTGGAGGTCCACGACGAGGACGAGGTCCAGCGGGCCGTGGACGCCGGAGCCAAGATCATCGGGGTCAACGCCCGCAACCTCAAGGACCTCAAGGTGGATCGTTCCACCTTCGAGCGGGTCGCCCCCGAGATCCCGGCCGGCATCGTCAAGATCGCCGAGTCGGGCGTCCGAGGCCCCCACGATCTCATCGCCTACGCCAACGAGGGTGCCGACGCCGTCCTGGTGGGCGAGTCCCTGGTGACCGGGCGCGACCCGAAGGGTGCCGTCGCCGACCTGGTGGCGGCCGGCGCCCACCCCGCGCTGCGCCACGGCAGGGGCTGAGCCGCCCCCGTGCCCACCCTCCGCCCAGCCACCCGCACCCGGCCGAGCCTGCGCTCCGCCGGCTCGGTCACGCACGCGCCGCTGGCGCGTGGCTGCCGTCCGCGTGGTTGTCGGGCGCCGGCCCGTCGGGTGCACGGTCGGCGGGTGCGGTACGTGATCGGGTCGGAGCCCGGGCAGGTCAACGGCATGCGATGGCGTCCCGGAGGCGCGCTGTAGTGAGGGTTTCCGGTGCGGTGCGCACCGGACCCTCTCCGTCGGCGCATACGGTGCATCCCACCCGTAGCTTCCGAGGAGTACTGGCATGTCCAGCGAATTCTTCATTCCGGACCCGGAGGGTCAGGTTCCCAGCGCCGAGGGCTATTTCGGCGCGTTCGGCGGCAAGTTCATCCCCGAGGCGCTCGTCGCCGCCGTGGACGAGGTGGCCGTCGAGTACGCGAAGGCCAAGGAGGACCCGGCCTTCGCCGCCGAGCTCAACGAGCTGATGGTCAACTACACGGGTCGCCCCAGCGCCCTCACCGAGGTGCCGCGGTTCGCCGAGCACGCCGGCCGAGCGCGGATCTTCCTCAAGCGCGAGGACCTCAACCACACCGGCTCACACAAGATCAACAATGTGCTGGGTCAGGCGCTGCTCACCAAGCGCATGGGCAAGACCCGGGTCATCGCGGAGACCGGCGCCGGGCAGCACGGCGTCGCCACCGCCACCGCCTGCGCCCTCTTCGGCCTCGACTGCACCATCTACATGGGCGAGGTGGACACCCAGCGGCAGGCGCTGAACGTCGCCCGGATGCGGATGCTCGGCGCCGAGGTCGTGGCCGTCAAGTCCGGCTCGCGCACCCTGAAGGACGCCATCAACGAGGCGTTCCGCGACTGGGTCGCCAACGTCGAGGACACCCACTACCTGTTCGGCACCGTCGCCGGCCCCCACCCGTTCCCGGCGATGGTCCGCGACTTCCACCGGGTCATCGGCGTCGAGGCGCGCCGTCAGATCGTGGAGCGGGCCGGCCGGCTCCCGGACGCGGCCGTGGCCTGCGTCGGCGGCGGCTCCAACGCCATCGGCCTCTTCCACGCCTTCATCCCGGACGCCTCGGTGCGCCTGGTCGGATGCGAGCCCGCCGGACACGGCATCGAGACCGGCGAGCACGCGGCCACCCTGAGCGCCGGTGAGCCCGGCATCCTGCACGGATCGCGTTCCTATGTCCTGCAGGACGAGGAGGGCCAGATCACCGAGCCGTACTCGATCTCGGCGGGCCTGGACTACCCGGGCATCGGACCCGAGCACGCGTACCTGAAGGACTCCGGTCGCGGTGAGTACCGCGCGGTCACCGACGACTCCGCCATGCAGGCATTGCGCCTGTTGTCGCGCACCGAGGGCATCATCCCGGCGATCGAGTCGGCGCACGCCCTGGCCGGGGCCCTGGAGCTGGGCAGGGAGCTGGGCCCCGAGGGGTTGCTGGTCGTGAACCTCTCCGGTCGTGGTGACAAGGACATGGACACCGCGGCCCGCTACTTCGGTCTGTACGAAGCCGACGCTGAGGTCGCCGGTGACACTGAGGACGAGTTCACCGAGGAGGACGCCAAGTGAGCGGCAACATCGCACTGCTGGACAAGACGCTCGCCGCGGCCAAGGCCGAGGACCGGGCCGCCCTGGTGGCCTACCTGCCTGCCGGCTTCCCGACCGTGGAGGGCGGGATCGCCGCGGTGAAGGCGGCCTTCGAGGGCGGGGCGGACATCGTCGAGGTCGGTCTCCCGCACAGTGATCCGGTCCTGGACGGCCCGGTCATCCAGACCGCGGACGACATCGCCCTGCGTGGTGGCGTGAAGATCGCCGACGTGATGCGCACGGTGCGCGAGGCCCACCGGGCCACCGGCAAGCCGGTCCTCGTGATGACCTACTGGAATCCCATCGACCGCTACGGTGTGGAACGTTTCACCGCCGAGCTGGCGGAGGCCGGCGGCGCCGGCTGCATCTTGCCCGACCTGCCGGTCCAGGAGTCCGAGCTGTGGCGGGAACACGGGGCCAAGCACGGGCTGGCGACCGTGTTCGTGGTCGCTCCCTCCAGCAAGGACGAGCGCCTGGCCACCATCACCGCCGCCGGGTCGGGTTTCGTCTACGCGGCCTCGCTGATGGGGGTCACCGGTACCCGGGCGTCGGTCGGGCAACAGGCCGCCGACCTGGTGGCGCGCACCCGCAAGACGACCGAGCTGCCGGTCTGTGTGGGGCTCGGGGTCTCGAACGCCGAGCAGGCGCGCGAGGTCGCCGGGTTCGCCGACGGCGTGATCGTCGGTTCTGCGTTCGTCAAGCGGCTGCTCGACGCGCCGACTCTCGACGAGGGGCTGGCCGAGGTGCGGAGGCTCGCCGCCGACCTGGCACGGGGCGTCCGCAGGAGCTGATCGGGGCGCGTCGCGGACCCCCGCGGTTGCGTAGCCCGTTCGGGTGGAAGTAGGACCGGGGAGGCACTGGCGTGCCTCCCCGGTTCGTTTGTGGGACGTGACCGAGAACCCTGATGCAAAACGTTCCGCCCGAGAGCGCCTCGTCAAGGCGCGCGAGCGGGAGAAGGCGCGCGAGCGGCGCCGTCGCGGCCTGATCGTGGCCTCTGCCGTCGTCGGCGTGCTCGGCCTCGCCGCCGTGGTGGGTCTGATCGCGGCGAACGCGGGGAAGGACGACAACGCCGCGGCGGGGCCTGTCGTGGCGCCTTCGGGGGCGTCGGGCGAAGACGCCCTCGCCATCCGGGTCGGTGAGCCCGGGGCCAAGTCCACGCTGGTGGTGTGGGAGGACTTCCGCTGCCCGGCCTGCAAGGCCTTCGAGGACACCTACCGCAGCACTGTCCAGGAGCTTGCGGACAAGGGGCTGCTGAAGACCGAGTACCACCTGGTCACGCTGATCGACGGGAACATGGGCGGCAGCGGTTCGCTGAAGTCGGCCAATGCCGCGGCCTGCGCGCAGGACGCGGGCAAGTTCGCCGCCTACCACGACGTGCTCTTCGCCAACCAGCCTCCGGAGCCCGACGACGCCTTCGGCAAGAACGACAAACTGATCGAGCTGGCGGGCGAGGTTCCCGGCCTCGACACCCCCGCCTTCCGCAAGTGCGTGGAGGAGGGCACGCACAACAGCTGGGTGGGCAAGTCCTTCGAGGCATTCCAGGCGGGCGAGTTCCGCGGCACCCCGACCGTGCTGCTCAACGGCAAGGACATCTTCTCCGATCAGCAGAACCCTCTGACTCCGGCGAAGCTCAAGGAACAGGTGGAGCAGGCGGCCGGGGGCTGATCCGCATCGGTGCGGGGGGCGCCGGCGGGAGATGTGAGAAAAGAGGAGGGCCGGGCGGGTTGCGGCGTGGGCCACCGGGCAAGGTAGCGTCGGACCTGCCATGGACCTTGCTTATATCCCCAGCCCGTCGACCGGCGTGATCCATCTCGGACCGATCCCGTTGCGCGGCTACGCGTTCTGCATCATCATCGGCGTCTTCGTGGCCGTCTGGCTCGGCAACCGCCGGTGGGTCGCCCGAGGCGGAAAGCCCGGCACGGTCGCTGACATCGCCGTATGGGCCGTGCCCTTCGGCCTCGTCGGCGGTCGCCTCTACCACGTCATCACCGACTACCAGCTGTATTTCGGTGAGGGTGAGAACTGGGTGGACGCCTTCAAGATCTGGGAAGGTGGCCTCGGCATCTGGGGTGCCATCGCCCTCGGCGCCGTCGGTGCCTGGATCGGCTGCCGTCGCCGAGGTATCCCCCTGCCGGCCTGGGCCGACGCCCTCGCCCCGGGCATCGCGCTGGCGCAGGCCATCGGGCGATGGGGGAACTGGTTCAACCAGGAACTGTACGGGCGGCCCACTGACCTCCCGTGGGGGCTGGAGATCAGTGAGGGGGTCAACCGCGTCGCCGGCACCTACCACCCGACCTTCCTCTACGAGTCGCTGTGGTGCGTGGGTGTCGCCCTGCTGGTCATCTGGGCCGACCGCCGCTTCACCCTGGGCCACGGCCGGGCCTTCGCCCTTTACGTGGCCGCGTACTGCGTCGGCCGCAGCTGGATCGAGTACATGCGGGTGGACGAGGCGCACCACGTGTTGGGTCTGCGGCTCAACGTGTGGACGGCCATCGGGGTGTTCCTGCTCGCAGTGACGTACCTGGTGTTGTCCTCGAAGTTCCGCCCCGGCCGGGAGGCCGTCGTCGAGCCGGACCGCAGCGGCGGTTCTGAGCCGGATGCGGCGAAGGCCTCGGGCGTGTCGTCGGGGACCTCCACGAAGGCCGGGCCGGCCCAGGCCACCGGGGAGCACAAGGCCGGTGTCACGACCACGGCTGGCGGGACCAGCACGGCCGAGAAGCAGACGCGGGCCGAATCGGAGGACGTGCACGAGGGCGGCGCCGACACGCCGTCGGGGTCCACCGGGACGCAGAACACCTGACCCGCCGCAACCGTGGGACCGGTGCCCGGTATACCGGGCACCGGTCGTCTTCCACGCCGGTGCCGGCTCCGCCGGCTGCCGGAGCCCCGGCGGTCCTACTGGCCGCCGACGGTCGGCCTGCCCAAGAAGGAATCCGTCTCCTGTCTGGTCGGCATCGAGGCGGTGGCACCGGGCCGCTGCACCGACAGCGCCGCCGCGGCCGAAGCCCACACCAGTGCGCTGGTCATCTCCTGTCCCTCACCCAGGGCCACGGCGAGCGCCCCGACGAAGGTGTCGCCGGCGGCCGTGGTGTCCACCGCGCGCACCTGGGGCGCGGGGACGGTGATCGGTGCCGCGCCGCGGGTCGCGTACAGGCAACCGGCGGAGCCCAAAGTGATCACCACTTCGGGTACCTCTTCCAGGAGGGCGGCTGCGGCCTGCCGCGGGTCGGTGAGCCCGGTCAGGGAAAGCGCTTCGTGCTCGTTGGGTACCAGCAGGTCGGTGGCGGACAGGAGCTCGGTGGGGAGCGGCTGAGCGGGGGCCGGGGTGAGGATGGTCCGGACCGCGTGGGCGCGGGCCGTCCGGGCGCCGGCCAGGACGCCTGCCAGCGGCAGCTCCAACTGCAGCAGCAGGGTGGTGGAGGCCGCGATCCGGGCCTCGTCCCCCGGCTCCAATCCGGTGACCGTCGCATTGGCGCCGGGGATGACGACGATGGAGTTTGCGCCCTCGTCGTCCACGGTGATGTGTGCCGTACCGCTCGGGCCCTCGGCGGTGCGCAGGCCCGCTGTGTCCACCCCGGCCCGGGCGAGTGTGGCGCGCAGGCGGACGCCGAACTCGTCGGCTCCCACCGCACCGATCAAGGTGGCGGCGCCACCGGAGCGTGCGGCGGCGATCGCCTGATTGGCGCCCTTGCCGCCCGGTACCGTGCGGAACTCCCGCCCGGTGACCGTCTCGCCGTGGCGGGGGGCCTTGGACACGTAAGCGACCAAATCCATGTTGGTACTGCCGAGCACGGCGATCCGCGGGCGGGCCGCCGGCCGGGGGTGGCGTTCCGGGGCGGTGGAGTGGCTGGGGCTCATGGGCGGGTTGCCTCCTGTGCGGTGAGGGTGGCCAGGGCGTCGAAGCCGATGCCGTCGAGGCCTGCGACGGGGGTGGCGAGTCGGTTCTTCAGCGGCGCGGTCCACTCGTCGGGCAGTGCACCCGGGGAGCGCGCGAGGAGACCGGTGATGGATCCGACCAGCGCGCCGTTACCCCGGGTGTCCCAACCACCTGCGACCGTACGGCAGATGGAGCCCGCGAACTCGCCTCCGGCGTGGCTGAGTGCGGCGGCCACGAGGGCGGTGTTGGGGACGACGTGGGCGCGGTGGTGGTGTCCGAAGCGGGCGTGCAGACGGTCGACGACCCGGTCCCAGGAGTGGGGGCTGGTGGTGGCGGCGTCGATGCCGAAGCGGATCGCTTCGGCAAGGCGGCTGCGCGGTGGGACGTGGGCCAGCCCGGTGCGCAGGCAGTCGTGCACATCGGCTGGCTGCGCCGTGGGTACGGCCGCTTGGGCCAGCACCGCGGCGCCGAACATCGCCCCGTAGACGCCGTTGGCCGTGTGGGTGAGGCGCGCGTCCCGGTAGGCCGAGGAGGCTGCCGCCGCGGGGGCGCCGGGGTGGGTCCAACCGTGGACGTCGCAGCGGTTGCGGGCTCCGGACCATTCACGGAACGGGTTGCGGTGCGCCGCGGTGTCCGGTGGTTCCAGTCCGAGCAGCAGGTTGCGGTAGGCGCTGCGTTCGGCGCTGCGGGTGTGGCCGGCAGGCAGGTGCGTCAGCCAGACGCGGGCCAGGTCCGCGGTGCGGAAGTCCTTGCCGTAGCGCTTGAGTAGCAGCAGGCCGAGCAGGGGGCGGTCCAGGTGCTCGTCCTGCGGTACTCCGTCGATGTCCTCGGCCAGGCTGCTGCCGTGCCGGCTCCAGGGGTACGCGTCGAGCAGCTCCGTGGGCACGCCCGCGGAGCTGAACCAGCTCCGCAGCGGCCAGTTGTGTGAGGCCTGCGCAAGGTTGCGGATGGCGCTCAGGGACAGCCCGTGGACCGGTCGGCCCAGAAGACAGCCGGCGGCCCGGCCGAGCCAGGCTGCGTTCAGGCGCATGCCGAGATCGGTTGGTGGGCCCGGGGTGCGGTGGGTCGACCCGGGCGCGGCGCGCGCCGGGCAGAGCGTCTCGATGGCCGCCAGCTCGCCGGGCTCGTCGGGGGCCAGGGGCGAGGGGAGGAGGGCGAGTTCGTCCAGCAGCTGGGTGGCCAGCCGACGCAGCCGCGCGGCAGTGGGCCCGTCGGAGGCGCCCGAGGTGCCGGGTGCACCGCCCCCGGCGGCCAGCCATACCCGGCGAAAGGGGCCGGGGTCCCGGCCGTCTTCCCGGGCTTGGCGAAGCTCGTGCCCGATGAGTTCCTCCGGCTGGACCCAGGACAGTGCGAGCGGATCTTCGGCTCTGGGGCGGTCCGCGGTACGGGGACGGGGGGAGCCGGTGGTCACCACGGGCCGCCGACCGTCCGTCCGGTGGTGTGCGCAGGCCTGCGCGGAGGGCCAGACGGGCTGGTGGGGGTGGGGTCGTGCGGTCCACCTCTCGCCCGTTCCAGGAGGATCTGCGGATTGCATGCAATCTGCCTCATGGTGCACCTCTCCGTGCGGGGGGCGAGCCTCGTCGGGCCCCATGGTGGATTTCTGCCATGTCGAGGCGATTGGCGCCGAGTACGAAACACCCCCGTCACCCGGTCGACGGGTCGTAGCAACCCGCAGGCGTGTCTTGCCTGACAGACCTTCGGTACGGAGAAACCGCAGGTAAGTACGGCCTTCCTTGCTGGCGGAGGCTCGAAATCGTGCGTAGTTTCGATGTTGTTGAGGGGGAGCCGGGGCCGCGCGGGAGAGTGCGGACCCCCCTTGAGCGAGTAAGGGGATTCATCACCCATGTCCATCATTGACATCGAAGCGTCACTCCACGAGGCGCACCGCGACAACCACACGCACCGTGACGTCAACGGCGGCTGGTTGCGCCCCGCGGTCTTCGGTGCGATGGACGGCCTGGTCTCGAACCTCGCTCTGATGACGGGCGTGGCCGGAGGGGCGGTCTCCCAGCAGACCATCGTCATCACCGGACTGGCCGGACTGGCTGCCGGTGCCTTCTCGATGGCGGCCGGCGAGTACACCTCCGTCGCTTCTCAGCGTGAACTGGTCCTGGCCGAACTGGATCTGGAGCGCCAGCAGTTGCGCAAGCACCCGGTGGACGAGATGGAGGAGCTGGCGGCCCTGTACGTGGCTCGTGGCGTTGAGCCCGCCCTTGCGCGCGAGGTGGCCATGCAGCTCTCCCGGGATCCGGAGCAGGCGCTGGAGATACACGCCCGCGAGGAGCTCGGCATCGACCCGGACGAGCTGCCCTCGCCGTTGGTGGCGGCCGTCTCCTCGTTCGGCTCCTTCGCCCTGGGTGCGCTCCTTCCGGTGTTGCCGTACCTGCTGGGTGCCGGCGCGCTGTGGCCGGCCGTGGTGCTCGCCCTCGTCGGGCTCTTCGCCTGCGGCGCCGTGGTCTCCCGAGTGACCGCTCGGACCTGGTGGTACAGCGGATTGCGGCAGTTGGCCCTCGGCGGCGCCGCCGCGGGTGTGACGTACGTCCTGGGCACGCTCTTCGGTGCTGCTCTAGGCTGACCAGCTATGCATGGTGCAGCATAAGTAATGCGTTTCCCGGCGGTTTCGGAGCCGTTGCGGCCGGGCATGACACGGAGGCCCCCGGCTCAGGCCGGGGCTCTCCGGTGGGCAATGAAGCCCGCTTCGCGGGGGACCCCCCGATCACTTCCCCTCCCCGGGTAGGTCCGGGGCCCGGGTTCCCCTTCTCTCACGTGCGGCGTCCGCATGGTGGAACGAGCTATCCGGTTTCCGAGATACCCGCCATCATGTAACCTGCACGAAATTTCGCAGAGGGCCAACGTCGTCCCTCGGCAATGCATATGCCACGACGACGACGGGAGAGCCGATGCGTTCCGCGTCCACGCACTCCGCGACCGGCCTGAGCTCCACCTCTGCCTGGTCGCCCATGGACGGTCGCCCCGCCCAGCAGGGCATGTACGACCCGCGCAACGAGCACGACGCCTGCGGCGTCGGCTTCGTGGCCACCCTCACCGGTGAGGCCAGCCACACGCTGGTCGAGCAGGCGCTGACCGTGCTGCGGAACCTCGAACACCGTGGTGCCACCGGCTCCGAGCCGGACTCCGGCGACGGTGCGGGCATCCTCTCCCAGGTCCCCGACGCCTTCCTGCGCGAGGTCGCCGGTTTCGACCTCCCCGAGGCGGGCTGCTACGCCGTCGGCATCGCCTTCCTGCCCGCCGAGGACTCGGCTCCGTCCGTCGCGCAGATCGAGGCCATCGCCGCCGAGGAAGGCCTGGAAGTCCTCGGTTGGCGAGAGGTGCCGATCACCCCGGAGCTCCTCGGCAACGGTGCGCGGGTGACCATGCCGGCCTTCGCCCAGCTCTTCGTCGGCGACGGCGCCAGCAGCGGCATCGCCCTGGACCGCAAGGCCTTCGTGCTGCGCAAGCGTGCCGAACGCGAGGCCGGCGTCTACTTCCCCTCGCTGTCCTCGCGCACCATCGTCTACAAGGGCATGCTGACCACCGGACAGCTGGAGCCCTTCTTCCCGGACCTCTCCGACCGCCGGTTCGCCTCCGCGATCGCCCTGGTCCACTCCCGGTTCTCCACCAACACCTTCCCGAGCTGGCCGCTCGCCCACCCGTACCGCTTCGTCGCCCACAACGGCGAGATCAACACGGTCAAGGGCAACCGCAACTGGATGCGAGCCCGTGAGTCCCAGCTGGCCAGCGAGCTCTTCGGGGCGGGCCAGCTGGAGCGGATCCTCCCGATCTGCACCCCCGACGCCTCCGACTCGGCCTCCTTCGACGAGGTCCTGGAGCTCCTCCACCTCGGAGGCCGCTCGTTGCCGCACAGCGTGCTGATGATGATCCCGGAGGCGTGGGAGAACCACACCTCCATGGACCCCGCACGCCGCGCCTTCTACCAGTACCACTCCACGATGATGGAGCCCTGGGACGGCCCGGCCTGTGTCACCTTCACCGACGGCACCCAGGTCGGCGCCGTCCTCGACCGCAACGGTCTGCGTCCGGGACGCTACTGGGTGACTGACGACGGACTGGTCGTCCTCGGCTCCGAGGTCGGTGTCCTCGACATCGACCCGGCCAAGGTCGTCCGTAAGGGCCGGCTCCAGCCCGGCAAGATGTTCCTCGTCGACACCGCGCAGAAGCGGATCATCGAGGACGACGAGATCAAGGCCGCTCTCGCCGCCGAGCAGCCCTACTCCGAGTGGCTCCAATCCGGCGAGATCGAACTGACCGACCTGCCCGAGCGCGAGCACATCGTGCACACCCACGCCTCGGTCACCCGCCGCCAGCAGACCTTCGGCTACACCGAAGAGGAACTGAAGGTCATCCTGGCGCCGATGGCCCGCACGGGCGGTGAGCCCCTCGGCTCCATGGGCACCGACTCGCCGATCGCCGCGCTTTCCGAGCGCCCCCGGCTGCTGTTCGACTACTTCACCCAGCTCTTCGCGCAGGTCACCAACCCGCCGTTGGATGCCATCCGCGAGGAACTCGTCACCTCCCTGCTGTCCTCCCTCGGCCCCGAGGGCAACCTCCTCGACCCGACCGCCGCCTCCTGCCGCAGCGTCACGCTGCCCTTCCCGGTCATCGACAACGACGAGCTGGCCAAGCTCATCCACGTCAACCGCGACGGCGACATGCCCGGTCTGAAGGCCGCCACCCTCTCCGGGCTGTACCGGGTCAGCGGCGGAGGCGAAGCCCTGGCTGCCCGGATCCAGGAGATCCTCACCGAGGCCGATGCGGCGATCGACAACGGTGCGCGCCTGATCGTGCTCTCCGACCGGCACTCCGATGCCGAGCATGCGCCGATCCCCTCGCTGCTGCTCACCTCCGCCGTGCACCACCACCTCATCCGCACCAAGCAGCGCACCCAGGTGGGCCTGCTGGTCGAGGCCGGTGACGTCCGCGAGGTCCACCACGTCGCCCTGCTGATCGGCTACGGCGCCGCCGCGGTCAACCCCTACCTGGCCATGGAGTCGGTCGAGGACCTGCTGCGCGCCGGTACCTTCATCGAAGGCATCGAGCCCGAACAGGCCATCCGCAACCTGATCTACGCCCTCGGCAAGGGCGTGCTGAAGGTCATGTCCAAGATGGGCATCTCCACCGTTGCTTCCTACCGCGGCGCCCAGGTCTTCGAGGCCGTCGGTCTCGACCAGGCCTTCGTCGACGCCTACTTCAACGGCACCGCCACCAAGATCGGCGGCGCTGGCCTCGACGTCGTCGCCACGGAGGTCGCGGCCCGGCACGCCAAGGCGTACCCCGTCTCGGGCACTTCCTCCGCGCACCGCGCCCTGGAGATCGGCGGCGAGTACCAGTGGCGCCGCGAGGGCGAGCCCCACCTCTTCGACCCCGACACGGTCTTCCGTCTCCAGCACGCTACTCGCAACCGCCGGTACGACATCTTCAAGCAGTACACGGACCGGGTGAACGAGCAGTCCGAGCGGTTGATGACGCTGCGCGGCCTCTTCGGTTTCGCCTCGGACCGCCCCTCGATCCCGGTGGAGGAGGTGGAACCGGTCGGCGAGATCGTCAAGCGGTTCTCCACCGGCGCCATGTCCTACGGGTCGATCTCCCGCGAGGCGCACGAGACCCTCGCCATCGCCATGAACCAGCTGGGGGGCAAGTCCAACACCGGCGAGGGCGGTGAGGACCCCGAGCGCCTGTACGACCCGGCGCGCCGCTCTTCGATCAAGCAGGTCGCCTCCGGCCGCTTCGGCGTCACCAGCGAGTACCTGGTCAACGCCGATGACATCCAGATCAAGATGGCCCAGGGCGCCAAGCCCGGCGAGGGCGGCCAGCTGCCCGGCCACAAGGTGTACCCGTGGGTGGCCAAGACCCGGCACAGCACCCCCGGTGTCGGCCTGATCTCCCCGCCGCCGCACCACGACATCTACTCCATCGAGGATCTGGCCCAGCTGATCCACGACCTCAAGAACGCCAGCCCGGCGGCCCGCATCCACGTCAAGCTGGTCTCCGAGGTCGGCGTCGGAACCGTCGCCGCGGGCGTCTCCAAGGCGCACGCCGATGTGGTCCTGATCTCCGGCCACGACGGCGGCACGGGCGCCTCACCGCTCACCTCCCTCAAGCACGCGGGCGGCCCCTGGGAGCTCGGCCTCGCCGAGACCCAGCAGACCCTGCTGCTCAACGGCTTGCGCGACCGCATCGTCGTGCAGACCGACGGGCAGTTGAAGACCGGTCGCGACGTCGTGATCGCGGCCCTGCTGGGCGCCGAGGAGTTCGGCTTCGCCACCGCACCGCTGGTGGTCTCCGGTTGCGTGATGATGCGCGTCTGCCACCTGGACACCTGCCCGGTCGGCATCGCCACCCAGAACCCGGTCCTGCGCGAGCGCTTCTCCGGCAAGCCCGAGTTCGTCGTCAACTTCTTCGAGTTCATCGCCGAGGAGGTGCGTGAACTCCTCGCCGAGCTGGGCTTCCGCTCGATCGAGGAAGCCGTCGGCCATGCCGAGCTGCTCGACACCACCCGGGCCGTCACCCACTGGAAGGCCGAGGGGCTGGACCTGGAGCCGCTCTTCTACGTGCCGGAGCTTCCGGCGGGTGCCGTCCGGCACGCGTTGATCGAGCAGGACCACGGCCTGGAGAAGGCTCTGGACAACGAGCTCATCAAGCTGGCCGCGGACGCCCTGGCCGCGCCGACCGCCGAGCAGGCCCAGCCGGTGCGCGCGCAGGTAGCCATCCGTAACATCAACCGGACCGTGGGCACCATGCTCGGCCACGAGGTCACCAAGAAGTTCGGTGGGGCGGGACTGCCCGCAGACACCATCGACCTCACCTTCACCGGCTCGGCGGGCCAGTCCTTCGGCGCCTTCGTGCCGAGCGGGATCACCCTGCGCCTGGAGGGCGACGCGAACGACTACGTCGGCAAGGGCCTCTCCGGCGGCCGGGTCATCGTCCGCCCGGACCGCGCGGCCGATCACCTCGCCGAGTTCTCCACCATCGCCGGCAACACGATCGGCTACGGCGCCACCGGCGGTGAGATGTTCCTGCGAGGCCGCACCGGCGAGCGCTTCTGCGTCCGCAACTCGGGTGCGCTGGTGGTCTCGGAAGGTGTGGGTGATCACGGCTGCGAGTACATGACCGGTGGCCGGGCCGTCGTCCTCGGTGAGACCGGCCGCAACTTCGCCGCGGGCATGTCGGGCGGCATCGCCTACGTCATCGACCTCGACCGTGACAACGTCAACGCCGGCAACCTGGGGGCCGTGGAGCCCCTTACCGACACCGACAAGCAGTGGCTGCACGACGTGGTGCGCCGCCATCAGGAGGAGACCGGCTCGACCGTGGCCGCCAAGCTCCTCGCCGAGTGGTCCGTCGCGGTGGACCGCTTCAGCAAGATCATCCCGACCACGTACAAGGCAGTGCTCGCCGCCAAGGACGCCGCTGAGCGGGCCGGACTCTCCGAGTCCGAGACCACCGAGAAGATGATGGAGGCGGCGACCCATGGCTGACCCGAAGGGCTTCCTCACCACCCCCCGCGAGACCGCCAGCACCCGTCCCGTCGCCGACCGGCTGAAGGACTGGAACGAGGTCTACGTCCCCGGCTCCCTGCTGCCGATCATCAGTAAGCAGGCTGGCCGCTGCATGGACTGTGGTATCCCGTTCTGCCACAACGGCTGCCCGCTCGGAAACCTGATCCCCGAGTGGAACGACTACGCCTACCGGGAGGACTGGTCGGCGGCCTCCGAGCGCCTGCACGCCACCAACAACTTCCCCGAGTTCACCGGCCGGCTCTGCCCGGCGCCATGCGAGTCGGCCTGTGTTCTGGGCATCAACCAGCCGGCCGTCACGATCAAGAACGTCGAAGTCTCCATCATCGACCGGGCCTGGGACTCGGGCGGCGTCGTCCCGCAGCCGCCCGGGCGCCTCTCCGGCAAGACCGTGGCCGTCATCGGCTCCGGCCCGTCCGGACTGGCCGCCGCGCAGCAGCTGACGCGGGCCGGGCACACGGTCGCCGTATACGAGCGTGCCGACCGCATCGGAGGTCTGCTGCGCTACGGCATCCCCGAGTTCAAGATGGAAAAGGTGCACATCAACCGCCGCATCGAGCAGATGCGTGCGGAGGGCACCAAGTTCCGCACCGGTGTGGAGATCGGTCGGGACCTGGACGCCGCCCAGCTGCGCAAGCGCTATGACGCGGTGGTCATCGCCGCCGGGGCGACCGTCTCCCGCGACCTGCCGGTACCCGGCCGTGAGTTGAACGGCATCCACTTCGCCATGGAGTACCTGCCGCTGGCCAACAAGGTGCAGGAGGGCGACTTCGTGGCCCCGCCGATCACCGCCGAGGGCAAGCACGTGGTCGTCATCGGCGGTGGCGACACGGGCGCCGACTGCGTGGGCACCGCTCACCGGCAGGGCGCGGCTTCCGTCACCCAGCTGGAGATCATGCCCCGGCCTTCGGACGAGCGCCCGGCCCACATGCCCTGGCCGACCTTCCCGATGCTCTACAAGGTCACCTCGGCCCACGAGGAGGGCGGCGAACGGGTGTACTCCGTCTCCACCACCCACTTCGAGGGTGACGAGGACGGCAACGTCCAGGCCCTGCACCTGGTCGAGGTCGAGTTCGTGGACGGTAGGCTCACCCAGAAGCCGGGTACCGAACGTTCCATCCCGGCCCAGCTGGTCACCCTGGCCATGGGCTTCACCGGCACCGACCGCGCCAACGGCCTGGTCGAGCAGTTCGGCCTGGAACTGGACGAGCGCGGCAACATCGCCCGTGACGCGTCCTACGCCACCAACGTGGACGGTGTGTTCGTCGCCGGCGACGCGGGCCGCGGCCAGTCGCTGATCGTCTGGGCCATCGCCGAGGGCCGCTCCGCAGCGCGCGGAGTGGACCGCTTCCTCACCGGGACCAGCGCGCTGCCGTACCCGGTCAAGCCGACGGACCGCGCCCTGACCGTCTAGCGCGGTGACCGCAAGGGTTCGCCGCAAGTCGGTCAGTCCTTCCGGTCGCAGCACCGGCTCGCATGACCGGCCCCGTCTGGGGCCCCCATACGGTCCGTACAACGGCGTACGGCACTCGACACGGCGCCCGCACCTTCCCCCGACCGGGATGCGGGCGCCGTGGCACGTCCACTTCGGTAGTGGCCCCCAGGTGGCGGGAGCCGGCTCAAGGCCCCTGCGGGCCGTGGCGGTCGAGCTGGTCCTGGAGGTCGTCCCAGCGGATCGTCTCCCAGCGCTCGGTCAAGGTGGACAGCAACCGCCGCGAGTCCTCGGCGTCCAGATCGGGCAGGGCCAGGGTGCGCGCCTGCCGTGCCCTGCGTTCGAAGCCTTCACAGAGCAGGGCCAGGGTCTCGGCCTTGCGAGCCTGGTCTGCGGGGCGGCTGAACCCCAGGACGGCGCCCAGCGCGGAGGAGGTGAGGGCCAACACGGCGGCCGGCCCCTGGTACTGCTCCGCGGCCAGGACGGTGACTCCGGCCAGCGCCGAGAGGACCGCCACGGTCAAACCCGCCCACGTTTCGACGAACCGCCACCACACCGCCCAGCCCCGTTGGCTGCGCGCGGTCCTCGTGGCCTGCTCCTCCAGTGCGGAGATTTCCTCGGCCGTCATGTCACGCACGGTCTGCGGCAAGCCTGTTTCTCCGGCAGCGCCCTCGCTACCCTCGGGACCACCGGCACGTCCACGGACCTCGGGGGGAGTGGTGGAGTCGTGATCCGCAGAAGGTGTCTGGTCTTCCTGGTCCTGATCGGGCTCGCGTTGACGGGGTGTTCCCGTGAAACCGTCGGACAGGGCCCCTCCCGGCGCTACGGCAAGCTCACCCAGGACTGCTCAGAGGAATACATCGTGGTGTTCGCCCGTGGATCGAGTCAACCCCAGGAGGTGTCCGGGCAGCCCGAGACCCGACGCTTCTTCGATGCGATCGACGAGGTGATCCGCCACGAGGCGAAGATCGGGTTCGTTTCGGTGGAGTACCCGGCGCGCGGCGGGCACACCGGCAACTGGGAGGCGTACCGCAACCAGGCCAAGTCCGGTTCCTACCACGACAGTCGCTCCGCCGGCTCGCAGGCCGCGGCCCGCCTGCTGAACGAGCGCTCCGCGCGCTGCGACGGGCTCGAAGCGGGGACGAAAGGAAGAGCCCGGCAGTGGTTCATCCTCGGCGGCTACTCGCAGGGCGCGCACGTCATGCGCGAGGCCCTCTTCCAGTTGAGCGACTCGGCCAGGCAACGTGTGCTCTACGTCGCCCTGTTCGGGGATCCCACCTTCCGGGACTCGAAGATCGCCGCGGGTAGTCGTCAGAAAGGTGCCCAAGGAGTCTTCGGTGGGCCAGAACAACAGGTCCCGACGGACCTCGTGGACAACGCCGAGTCGTACTGCGACGGTCGGGACCTGTTCTGCGGCGGCGGTCGGGAGTTGGGTGCTCTGGTGGCCAGCCAGGCCAAGGACCTGCTGCTCAGTGCGCTGGGCCGGCAGTCGGCGCACGCCCTCTACCCCTTCGAGGAGATGTATGAGGCGGCGGCCCGGTACCTCAAGCGGCGGACGTTGCCCTTCTTCGGGCCCCACATCGACATCAACAGCGGCCAGTTCGGGGGGCGGTACGCAGGGGTCGCCGGATGTGAGTGGAGCGGCAAGGTGAGCTACTCCGATCCCGGGCTGCTGATGTACCTGACTCTCGACGTCACATCGCAGGGCACGGACCTCAGCGGTACCGAACGGGTCGACCGTCTCACAGCGGTGCTCACCTACGAGGACACCAGTCAGCCTCGGCGTAAACGTCTGGGGCAGGCGCAGCTGACGGGCAGCGCACGGGAGGGAAGCATCGACCTCAAGCACCAGAAGTGGCTCAGCGGCGGCAAGGGCGTGACCCCCCTGGACATCGTCGCCGAGGCCTCGTTTCGGGTGACGGGTGACGGGCCGGTCGGCAAGGCCAAGAAGCTGGCCGCCCTGTCCACCCCGCTCTCCGGCCACCAGGGCTGCTTCTACCGGCTGGGTGACACGGTCCGCACCGGTCGGTGAACGGCGACCGGCGGCGCTGACGACCCGCGCGCGCCGGCCGCCGCGGGCGGCAGCCCGAGGTGACGGGAACCAGACCGTGCGCGAAGCGCGCCGGCGCGCGATGGTCGGCAGGCTCGTGTCGGGTGGTCAGGCCTCGTGGGCGGGCTCGTCGTCGTTGCCGCGGCGCAGGGTGCGCAGCGGCTGCCCGGGCCGCCAGGTGGTGACCACCAACTCGTCCCCCTCCACCGAGGTGCGCACCACCTCGGTGAGGTCCGCGTGGAAGAGGTGGAAGGCGTGTGCCTCGCCGGTCTCCTCGGCGAATCGGTGCAGCTCCGGCGGGTCGAGGATCTCCACGGCCCGGCCGCACACGCGTACGTCCCCATCCGGCATGTTCTCGTCGCTGCCCGGATTGGTGTGCAGGGCGAACCTCGGGTCACGCTGGAGGTCGCGGGCCTTCATCGAGCCTGGCATCATCCCGAGCCACAGCTCCCCGCCCCGGAAGCCCACGTTCAGCCCGGTGACGCGGGGGGAGCCGTCCTTGCGGAGGGTGGCCAGCACATGGTGCGGGTACTGTGCGAACCGAGCCTGCACGGCGTGCGTGAACTCCGGCTCGGCCTTCTCGAACACTGCCCAGTTGTTCGTCATGCCCCCATGAAACCGGCGGCCACTGACAACGGCCCTCAGGCTCGCAGGATGGCCTGGCGGCGAGCTTGCGTCAGCCACTGGGGGAACTCCGCCAGGAGCCGCCGGTACAACTCCTCGTCGCCGAGCGCCGTGGGGGTCCGGCCCGCGTGGAAGAAGCCTGCGTTGTCGATGCACCGCTTCTGCGGGACGGGGAGTTCGTCGAGGCGGCGCAGGAAGTCGAACTGGCTGCTGTGGGTGTCCCCGAAGCCGATGAACTGCCAGAACAGCGGGAGGGCCGCGGCCTTGCACAGGTGGCGCTCGGCGGCGGCCCGGCTGGTGGGTCCGCCGTCCGTCTGGAAGACGACGAGGGCCGGGGCGTCGGTGCCGCTGTCGAGGTAGTGGTCGATGACGGCGTCCATCGCCAGGTGGTAGTTGGTGCGGCCCATATGCCCCAGACCGTCCGCGATCCGCTCCACCCGCCCTTCGTGGTCGCCCAGGGTGAGGTCCTCGACGGCGTTGACATCGGTGGAGAAGAAGACCAATGGCACCCGCCCGTCGTCGTCCAGGTGCGCGGACAGCCCCAGTACCCGGTCCGCCAGGGCCTGGACGCTGCCGTCCGCGTAGTAGGGCCGCATCGACCCCGAGTAGTCGAGGACCAGGTACACGGCGGCGCGCAGACCCGTCAGGCCCTGCTTGGTCAGACTGACCGCGGCGCTCTTGTAGAGGCTGACGAGGCCCGGAGCGGATTGCTCGATCTTGCTCAGGCAGATGGCGCTGTGGGTCATGGGGGAGAGGGTACGGCCCGCACTCGTGCTCGGCACTGGGCCGGGTTGCCCCAGGCGTCGCGCAGGGGGCGGGCCTTGCGTATCCATAGCGACAGGTCCAGTTCTTCGGTGTAGCCGATCGCGCCGTGCACCTGAAGGGCGGTTCGGGCGGCCCGATAGGCCGCCTCGCCCGCGGTGAGCTTCGCAGCCGCGATATCGGCCGGGACCCCGGACACCGCCGCCGCCCACAGCAGTGGGCGGGCGAACTCCAATGCGAGGAAGGTGTCGGCGAGTCGGTGCTTGACGGCTTGGAAGCCACCGATCGGGACACCGAACTGGGTGCGCCGTTTGGCGTGCGCGACGGTCGCGGCCAGCAGGGCCTCACCGCAGCCCAGTGCCTGGGCTGCGGTGAGCAGGGCGGCTCGCCGCGCTGCCTGCCGAGCGGCGGCGCGGACCGCCGGTCCGCCGGCCAGTAGTTCCCCACCGGCCACGGGCGTGGCCAGCCGCCTGGCAGGGTCGGTTGAGCGGATCACGGGGCCGTGACCGGGGGAGAGGCGCAGCTCGGCCTCGCCGCGGGCACTGGCGGGGACGGCCAGCAGGAGGGTCGCCGCCTGCGGGTCGAGGACGTAGGGGTTCGCCTCCATGGCCCGGTACCCGGTGGGTTCGGCCGGGACCGCGGCCAGGTGGAGGGTGGTGATGGCCTCGCCCGAGACGATGCTCGGCAGCAGGCGCTTGGCCAGGGCGGGTTCACCGAGGTGGTGCAGGAGGGTCGCTGCCGCGGCGGTCTCGACCAGGGGACCGGGCACGGCGTGCCGCCCCAGTTCTCGGTAGGCCAGGGCTAGTTCGACGGGGTGGTCTCCGAGTCCGGTGTGTTCCTCGGTGACGGCCAGCGCGAACAGTCCCGTCTCAGCCAGACGGGACCACAGAGCCCGACCAGCGGCGAAGTCCCCCGCGGCCCAGGAACGGATCAGGGTGGGTGGGTCCGCGGCGGTGAGCTGTGCGGACAGGGAACGGGCGAAGGCGAGTTGTTCCTCGGTCGGGAGGAAGCGCATCAGCGGCGGCCCTTCGGCAGGCCGAGCAGGCGTTCGGCGATGATGTCGCGCTGGATCTCGTTGGTGCCGGCGTAGAGGGGGCCGGCCAGGGCGAAGATCCATGACTGGGTCCACTCGGAATCGACCCGCTCCGCCGCCGGGCCGAGTAGGTCCAGGGCGGTCTCGTGCAGGGCGATGTCGAATTCGGACCAGAACACCTTGTTCAGGCTGGACTCGGCGCCGATGTTCTCGCCGGCCGCGAGGCGGGAGGCGTTTGCCCAGGTGTGGAGCTGGTAGGCCCGGGCTCCCACGAGGGCGTCCGAGACCCGGTCGGCGAGGGCGGTGTCGGTGGGGTCGGCGCGGTGCGCCCACAGGGCGCGCAGCCGCCGTGCCGAGGCCAGGTACCGGCCGGGTGAGCGCAGGGTCAGTCCGCGTTCGTCGCCGGTGGCGGACATCGCGATCCGCCAGCCCTGCCCCGGCTCTCCGATGACGTCCCGGTCGGGGACGAACACCCCGTCCAAGAAGAGCTCGGCGAAGGCTGGTTTGCCGTCCAGGCGGCCGATGGGGCGGACCGTGACCTCCGGTGCCCGCAGGTCGAACATGAGGTAGGTCAGGCCCCGGTGCGCAGGATCCGCTTCGGGGTCGGAGCGGAAGAGGCCGAAGGCGCGGTCGGCGAAGGCGGCTCGTGAGGACCAGGTCTTCTGGCCGTACAACAGCCAGCCGCCCGTGGTGCGGACGGCGCGCGAGCGTAGGGCGGCGAGGTCGGATCCAGCTTCCGGTTCCGACCAGGCCTGCGCCCAGACCACCTCTGCGCTGGCCATCGGCGGCAGAATCCGATCCTGCTGCTCCGGCGTTCCGAAGGAGTACAGGGTGGGGGCCAGCAGGCTGATTCCGTTCTGCGAGACCCGCGCGGGTGCGCCGGCCGCGTAGTACTCCTCCTCGAAGGCCAGCCATTGGAAGAGGTCGGCTCCCCGGCCGCCGTGGCGGACCGGCCAGGTCACCACGGACCACCGGTCGGCGTGCAGTGTCGCCTCCCAGGACCTGTGCGCTGCGAAGCCCTCGGAGGTCTCCAGGGAGGGCAGGGCGGACGCCGGGACGTGGGAGGCCAGCCAGTCGCGGGCTTCGGCGCGGAGTTCCTCCTCCTCGGGCGTGTGGTCCAGGTCCACCGGTCCGTCCCTTCGCCGAGCCTGGGCGTCGCCGCCCCCGAAGCTTCCCTAACAAGTGTTTGGTAGGTTAACGTACGGCCATGAGCAGCGTCGAGTACGTACCGGCCCACGGCCTGCTGGACGGACGCACCGCGGTGATCACCGCAGCCGGTGGCGCCGGCATCGGTGGCGCCACCGCCCGCCGCTTCCTCGAAGAGGGAGCCCGGATCGTCATCTCCGACGCGCACGCCCGACGCCTGGAGGAAACAGGTGCGGCCCTGCGCGCGGAATTCGGCGGCCACAAGGTCTCGGCGGTCGCCTGCGACGTGACGGACCAGGGGCAGGTCCACGAGCTGATCGCCCACACCCAGCACACCCACGGACGCCTCGACATCGTCATCAACAACGCCGGACTCGGCGGCACCGTGGACCTCGTGGACATGACCGACGACCAGTGGTCCCGGGTCCTCGACGTCACCTTGAACGGCACCTTTCGCTGTACCCGCGCCGCACTGCGCTCCTTCCGTGCGGCCGGCGTCGGCGGGGTCCTCGTCAACAACGCCTCCGTCCTCGGCTGGCGCGCCCAGGCCGGCCAGGCCCATTACGCGGCGGCCAAGGCCGGGGTGATGGCGCTCACCCGTTGCGCCGCGGTGGAAGCCGCCGCCTTCGGGGTCCGGGTCAACGCGGTCGCCCCGAGCCTCGCCCTGCATCCGCACCTGGCCAAGGTCACCACCCCCGCACTGCTGCGGGAGCTGACGGCCAAGGAGGCCTTCGGGCGCTCCGCGGAGCCCTGGGAGATCGCCAACGTCGTCGTCTTCCTCGCCAGCGGCTACTCCTCGTACATGACCGGCGAGACGGTGTCGGTCAGCAGCCAGCACGCGTAAACGGCCGGACGGCGGGCGGGACAATGGGACGGTGCCCCCACAGAACAGCAGCCAGCAGGCCAAAGCCAAGAAGGCTCCGGTGAACTCCGCGCCGGAGCGCCGCGGTGAACTCCTGAACATCGCCGCCGAGGTGTTCGCGGCCCAGGGCTACAACGCCACCACCGTGCGCAAGATCGCGGACGCCGCCGGCATGCTCGCCGGCAGCCTCTACTACCACTTCGACTCCAAGGAGTCGATGCTCGACCAGATCCTCTCCACCTTCCTCGACGAACTGTGGGAGGGCTACGACGCGGTGCTTGCCGCGGGCCTCGGCCCGAGGGCGACCATCGAGGCCCTGGTCACCGAGTCCTTCCGGGAGATCGACCGGCACCGGGCCGCCGTCGCGATCTATCAGAGGGAAGCCAAGCACCTCGTCGACCAACCGCGTTTCCACTACCTCCTCGACTCGCAGGTGAAGTTCGAGAAGGCGTGGCTGGGGACGCTGGAGCGCGGGGTCAGGGCCCGGGTCTTCCGTGCCGACCTCGACGTACGCCTGACCTACCGGTTCGTGCGCGACACCGTCTGGGTCGCCGCCTCCTGGTACCGGCCCGGTGGGCAGCACACCCCCGAAGAGATCGCCCGCCAGTACCTGTCGATGGTGCTGGACGGGATCGCCGTGCGCGACTGAACCGCCCGAGGGCGCAGAACGGAAGGAACAGTGATGGCCGAGGCCTACATCGTCGAAGCGGTACGCACGCCCGTCGGCCGGCGCCGAGGGGCACTGGCCGCGGTCCATCCGGCAGACCTGGGCGCGCACGTACTGAACGCCCTGGTGGCGCGCGCCGGGATCGACCCCGCCGCCGTGGACGACGTCGTCTTCGGCTGCCTCGACACCGTCGGCCCGCAGGCCGGAGACATCGCCCGCACAGCCTGGCTCGCGGCCGGACTGCCCGAAGAAGTGCCCGGTGTCACCGTGGACCGGCAGTGCGGGTCCTCTCAGCAGGCCGTGCACTTCGCCGCGCAGGGCGTCTTGTCGGGGACTCAGGACCTGGTCGTGGCCGGCGGCACGCAGAGCATGTCGATGGTCCCCATCGCCTTCGCCTCGCGCCGAGCCGCCGAACCCCTCGGGCTCACCGAGGGCCCCTTCGCCGGCAGTGCCGGCTGGCGAAGGCGTTACGGAGACCAACCCGTCGACCAGTTCCACGGTGCCCAACTCATCGCCGACAAGTGGGGGATCTCCCGGCTGGCGATGGAGGAGTACGCGTTGCGCTCCCACCAGCGCGCGATCCGCGCCGCCGACGAGGGGCGATTCGACCGGGAGATGGTCGCCTGCGCCGGCCTGGGTGCGGACGAAGGACCGCGGCGGGACACCACCTTGGAGCGGATGGCTGCCCTGGCGCCGGTGGTGGCCGGTGGCACCATCACCGCCGCCTGCTCCTCACAGGTGTCCGACGGAGCGGCTGCACTGCTCATCGCCAGCGAGCGGGCCGTGCGGGAGCACCAGTTGACCCCGCGCGCCCGGTTCCACCACCTCTCGGTGCGGGGCGAGGACCCGATCCGGATGCTGTCCGCCCCGATCCCCGCGACCGTGCACGCCCTGAAGAAGGCCGGACTGTCCCTGGACGCGATCGACCTGGTCGAGATCAACGAGGCATTCGCTCCCGTGGTGCTCGCCTGGCTGAAGGAACTGCGGGAGGCCGGCGCGGACCCCGAAAGGGTCAACGTCAACGGGGGCGCGATCGCCCTCGGCCATCCCCTCGGTGCCACCGGTGCCCGGCTCATGACCACGCTGCTGCACGAGTTGGAGCGGTCTGGAGGCCGTTACGGGCTCCAGACCATATGTGAAGGTGGCGGCCAGGCGAACGTCACGATCATCGAGCGGCTCTGACGTCGCGGCCCGCTCCGGGCGGGGCCGCGGAACCGGGCCCCGCCCCGTGCGGGTCGGTGTGATCCACCACACCTTTGCCGGTGCGGGCCAGCGGCTATGCTACGGTAAGACCGTTACATTTTTGGTACCCATGACTTTATGTGCGCCTGACGGGATGTTCCGCAGGCGCTTTATTGTTTTCCGGTCGTCCGGATGGGTCCTCTTAGCTGTCTAGGAGACAGACATGGCTTCCGGCACCGTGAAGTGGTTCAACTCGGAAAAGGGCTTCGGCTTCATCGAGCAGGACGGCGGCGGCCCCGACGTGTTCGCCCACTACTCCAACATCGCGACCCAGGGCTTCCGTGAGCTCACCGAGGGTCAGCGCGTGAACTTCGACGTCACGCAGGGCCAGAAGGGCCCGCAGGCGGAGAACATCGTCCCGGCCTGAACCGCGGACGCGTAATCCCCATGCACAGCCGGGGTCCGCACCATGTGGTGCGGACCCCGGTTCGTGCTGTCCGGCCCCTCGCGGGGGCCGCAGGAAGGCATCCCGTATGACCAGCTCCAGTTCCGAACGTCCCGCACGCCGCCGTCCCGCGCGCACCCGCAAGCCGGCCGGGCAGACGGGACAGGCCCGGCAGACCCGCTCCGGCAGGCAGCCCGCCCGCCGTGCCGTCGCCGCGCCGCAGGAGTTCACCCTGCCCGAGACGCTGACACCTGCGCTGCCTCCGGTGGTCTCCTTCGACGACCTCGACATGCCGGCCGCGCTCCTGAAGACGCTGGCCGCCCAGGGCGTCACCGAGCCGTTCCCCATCCAGGCCGCCACCTTGCCCAACTCCCTCGCGGGCCGGGACCTGCTCGGCCGGGGGCGTACCGGATCCGGGAAGACCCTTGCCTTCGGGCTCGCCCTGCTCGCCCGCACGGCGGGCCGGCGAGCCGAGCCACACGCCCCGCTCGCCCTGGTGCTGGTGCCCACCCGGGAGCTCGCCCAGCAGGTCACGGACGCGCTGACTCCGTACGCCACCGCGGTCAACCTCAGGATCGCCACCGTCGTCGGCGGCATGTCCATCAACCGTCAGGCGGCTGCGCTGCGCCGTGGCGCCGAGGTGCTCGTGGCGACCCCGGGCCGGCTCAAGGACCTCATCGACCGCGGCGACTGCCGCCTGGACCAGGTCTTCCTCACGGTCCTCGACGAGGCCGACCAGATGGCCGACATGGGCTTCCTCCCGCAGGTCACCTCGCTGCTCAAGCAGGTGGAGCCGGACGGTCAGCGGTTGCTCTTCTCCGCCACCTTGGACAAGAACATCGACAAGCTGGTCCGCGGTTTCCTCACCGATCCCGTGACCCACTCGGTCGATCCCTCCGCGGGCGCCGTGACGACCATGGACCACCATCTCCTGTTCGTCGCGGACGAGACCGACAAGAAGGCGGTGACCACCCGGATCGCCGCCCGTGACGGCCGGGTGATCCTCTTCCTCGACACCAAGCGTTCGGTGGACCGGCTGGTCAAGCGGCTGCTGGCGAGCGGAGTGCGGGCCTCGGGCCTGCACGGTGGTCGTTCCCAGCCGCAGCGCAACCGGACCCTGGAGTGGTTCAAGAACGGCGAGGTGACCGCGCTGGTGGCGACCAACGTGGCCGCCCGCGGAATCCACATCGATGACCTCGACCTGGTCGTGAACGTGGACCCGCCGACCGACCACAAGGACTATCTGCACCGCGGCGGCCGTACGGCACGTGCCGGCGAATCCGGCAGCGTGGTCACCTTGGTCCTGCCCGAGCAGAAGCGGGAGATGAACCGCTTGATGTCCGATGCGGGCATCACCCCGCGGACCGCCCGCATCAAGTCCTCCGACGCGGAACTCGCCGAGCTCACCGGCGCCCGCGAGCCCTCCGGGATCGCCGTCACCATCGAGGTTCCGGTCGAGCAGCCCGCCCCCAAGCGCACCCGCGCCCCCAAGCGCAAGCCGCAGGCCGGCGGCAGGCCCGCGCAGTCCCAGAACAGGGCCGCGGGGGCGACCTCCCAGTCCGAGTCCCGGCGCGGGTCCCGGAGCGGGCAGGGGGCTCCGGCCGCCAAGCAGGGCGTGGCCAAGGACGGGGCTCGCACCGGTCGAGGCTCGACCGGCGGCCGGGCGAGCGGTACGGGCGCCGGCGGCGGCCGGGGCCGGGCCGCATCCCCGCGCACCCGACGCGCCTCCGCCTGACGGGGTCGGGCGCCTGACCGGCTGGTCGGGCGCCCGGTTCAGCGGACCAGCCTGCTCTGGAGCTTGCCCAGGGTCCGCAGGTCCAGACCGAGCCCCCCGGTCAGGTACCCGAAGAAGCCGCCGTACTGCTGCTCCATCTGCTCCTTCGCCGCGTCCAGGTAGTCCTGGCGGACTTCCTGGAGCGGAATCAACAGATCGGGATCCTGCATGCGCCCGGACCGTCGAAGGGCCTCACGCAGTTGCGCGTCGGAGGCGGCCCGGTAGGTGTTGGAGGCGAGGTAGTCGCGTTCGGCGCTGCCGTTCGGCACGCCCAGTGCCCGCAGCAGGACGTAGCTCAACCAGCCCGTGCGGTCCTTGCCCGAGGTGCAGTGGAAGAGCAAGGGACCTGAGCCGTCGGCTAGTTCACGCAAGGTCGCGGAGAACTGCGCCCGGCTCCGTGGATCCGTCACGAACGTGCGGTAGATGTCGCGCATGTACGCCTGTGCGCGCCCCCCGCCCAACATCCGCTCCTGTGCCTCCGGGTCGGCGCTGGAGATCACGGTGACCAACGTGTCGAACAGGCCGAGGTCGCTGACGGGCCGTGAGGTGGCGGTGAGCCCGGCTGGCAGCCGATCGGCGCCCTCGTACTGCACCTCCAGCGCAACGCGGAAGTCGACGACCTCGCGCAGCTCCAGGGCGGCGAGCGCGGTGACGTCCGCATCGGTGAGCCTGCTCAGACCGTCGGCCCGGTAGACCTGCCCCGTACGGACCCGGCCGCCCGTGTAGGAGAGGTGCCCGCCGAGGTCGCGGACGTTGACGGCGCCTTCCAGGACGATCTGGCGGCTGCTCTCGCCAGGGTGGTGGCTGACGGCCTCGACCGCGGTCGAGACGGCCCCGGCGGGCTGCGGGAGGCCGCTCACGGCGAGGGCGGCCAGGAGGACCCCGGCCACGAGGGGGGCCTTGAGAGAGCTCATCGTGAACCTCCAGGAGGACGTCGGCCCACCGGCTGGTGGACGGATCCCCATGCGACGGACCGGTTCGCAGGACCACTTGGCCGCAGCCGGTACGTGGGGGACCGTCCGCCTCCGGCGCGGACGCTGACGGAAAGGAAACTCATGTCCAAGGGGGGCGTGTGGCCAGGCCGTGCAGTTCCGCCAGCGCGGCGTCGGCCTCGGCCATGAGCCGGGCCAGGAGGTCCGCGCACGAGGGAACGTCCTCGATGACTCCCGTGACCTGACCGGCCGCCATGACGCCGAGATCCGTTCGCCCGTCCACCATGGCCGCCCTGAGCAGCATCGGCGTGTTCGCGGCCAGCAGGACCTGCCCCCAGGAAAGGTCCTTGCCGTGCTTGAGCCGCATGCCCTCGCGGTACATCTGCCGCCAGGACAGCCCCGAGATCCGGCGAAAGCCGGCGGCGTGCCGTCCCGCCCTCACCAATGCCCGAATCCGGCCCACGCGCTCCAGGGAGGCGACGAGCTCGGAACGCAGCATCCGGTGGGGGAGCCCGTCGACCGCGGTGGTCACCGTGACGTCCGCGACGCTCGCCGCGAGGTAGCGGGACTTGACCGAGTCCGGCACCGTCGAGTCGGAGGTGAGGAGGAACCGGGTTCCCATCGCGATTCCCGCCGCCCCGTAGGCCAGTGCCGCCACCAGCCCCCGCCCGTCGTGGAAGCCACCCGCCGCCACCACCGGAACGTCCACCGCGTCCACCACTTGGGGCAGCAGCACGCTGGTGGCGATCTCCCCGGTGTGCCCGCCCCCTTCGCCGCCTTGGACCAGCACGGCGTCCGCCCCCCAGTCGGCGACCTTCTCCGCGTGCCGGCGGGCTCCGACCGACGGCATGACGACCACCCCGGCCCCCTTCAATCTGGCGATCAGCTCCCTTGACGGAGCCAGCGCGAAGGAGGCCACCCGTACGCCCTCGGAGATGATCAGGTCCACGCGCTCGCCGGCGTCCTCGGCATCCGCCCGCAGGTTGACGCCGAACGGTTCCCCGGTGCGGCTGCGCACCTCCCTGACCGCGGCCCGTAGTTGCTCGGGCGTCATGGTGGCGCTGCCCAGGATCCCCAGCGCGCCGGCGTTCGCGGCGGCGGCCACCAACCGCGGACCGGCGACCCATCCCATACCGGTCTGGACCACTGGATGGCGCACGCCTGTGAGTCGGGTGAGCGCGGTCTCCATCAGCCACGCACCTCCCGCTCCCGCAGCGAGCCAGGGTCCAACTCGGTACGGATGAGTTCCAGTTCCCGCCGGGTGGGCCGGCGGGTGGTGGGGACGCCATCTTCCGGCAGGGCCAGGGGGAACCCGGTCGACGCCCGCACGTCGGCCACGCTCACTCCCGGGTGTACCGAGGCCAGCCGCATGGAACGGTCTTCGGTTTCGAAGTCGAGGACGCCGAGGTCGGAGACGATCCGCCGGATCTGGTGGAACCGGGTGGCGCTGGGCCCGGCGGCCCTGGCCCGGTCGTATCCCACCCCGCACACCATGTCCACCGCAGCGACGAACACCCGGGGGGAATGTCGACCGATCCAGTAACTCGTCGGGTTGTTCAAGGTGTTGACCGGGGCGCCGCGCACTCCCAACAGCTGGCGGGTCGGGCGCTGCCAGTCGCCGATGCAGGAGATGTTCTGGTTGCCGTACCTGTCGATCTGACTCGCGCCCATCATCACGTGCCGCCGGCCACCGCTGACCATCGCCAGGTGCTGGCGGTAGGGCAACCAGCCCTCCACCTCGCCGCCGTGGCCGATCAGGTGGGCCTCGCCGTCGGTCAGGAGCAGTTCGGGGGAGAAGGTGAGGCGTGCCAGTCGGGCACCGAGCGCGGGGATCAGGCCCATCGGGCTGGCGAGGATCTCTGCGTCGCCCCGCCATGCCTCGGCGCACGCGATCACGCAGGTTTCGGCCCGGGTCGGGGCGGTGGCCGACGTGTCAGCGAGGTTCGGGTACGGGGCGCGTGGTGGGGTCATCGCCTTTGCTCCTCGTGCCAGGCCTGAACGGCCCTTTGGTATTCGCGCTCGTCGCCGGACAGGAAGCGCCGGCTGAACTCCGCCCAGGCGGCGGGGTCGGCGGCGGCGGTCGCGTAAGCCTGCTGGAACTCCTCGTCGCGCTCGTGGTCCGGGGCGCAGGAGGTGAAGTGGGCACCCCGCGGGGCTTCGATGACGCCGGTGACCGAGTGCCGTTTGAGGAGCAGGGTCTGGGGGGCGTGGTCCTTGGTGAGCTCCGTGCTCTCCACGAGCTGCTCGCACGAGACGTAGACGTCGTCGGCGGCTTCGCAGAACAGGTCGTCGAAGTACGGGTCGGGGCCCAGGTACTGGCCGTTGCCGGCCCGGTCGGCGCGGTTGACGTGAACCAGGGCGGCGTCCATGCGCAGCGCGGGGACGGCCACCAGCTCCTCGCCGTCCTCGTAGGGGGAGGTCACGGTGCGCAGCTGCGGGTTGACCCGCATGACGTCCGAGCCGAGCCCGGCCCGTAGGGGGAGGAAGGGCAGCCGGTGAGCGGCTGCGGTCAGTCCCCACATGAGCATCGCTTCGTCCCACTCCTCAAGTGCGAGCAGGCCGCGCTCGCGGGCGGAGCGGAAGTGGGGCTCCAGGGGAATCGTGTCGAGGGTGACGAAGGCGGTGACGAGGGCGCGGATGCGGCCCGCGGCGGCGAGCAGGCCCACATCCGGGCCGCCGTAGGAGATCACCTTGAGGTCGGTGGTGTCGGTGCGAAGCAGCGCCCTCACCAGGGACATGGGTTTGCGTCGCGAGCCCCATCCGCCGATGCCGATGGTCATGCCGCTGTGCAAGCGTCCCACGGCTTGCTCGGCCGTCATGCTCTTGTCGTTCACGCCTTCTCCTGGCTGCCGAATGCGTTTCGAACGCGGTCTGCCACCCCGCTGAGGTTCGCCTCGAAGGTGAACCCCTGTTCGAAGCGGTAGCTGCGCCGCACGTCCACCGGGTCGATGCCGTTGATGGCCGCTTTGGCCAGCCGCAGCAGCGATCCGTCCTTGCGTGCGATCTCCCCGGCCAGTGCCAGGGCCGCCTCGGGTAGTTGTGGGGGTGGCACCACGCGCCAGACCGATCCGTGCGCGTGAAGTTCCGCTGCGGTGACCGTGCGCGAGGTGAAGTACAGGGCCCGCATCAGGTGTTGTGGCACCAGCCGGGCCAGATGGGTGGCGGCGCCGAGCGCCCCCCGGTCCAGCTCGGGCAGTGCGAACACGGCGTCCTCGCCGGCCACGATCACGTCGGCGTTGCCGACCAGGCCGATGCCCCCGCCCAGGCAGAACCCCTGAACGGCGGCGACGACCGGCACCTCGCATTCGTATACGGCGGCGAAGGCCTCGAAGCATCCGTGGTTGGCGCCCAGGAGGGAGGCGTGCGAACCCTGCGCGGTGTCCCGTTGTACCTCCTTGAGGTCCACCCCGGCGTTGAAGCCCCGCCCTTGGGCGGCGAGTACGAGGCAGCGGACCTCGGGGTCCCGGCCGGCGGTGCGCAGTGCGTCGGCCAGGTCGTACCAGCCTTGTACCGGTAGGGCGTTGACGGGTGGGAAGTCGACGGTGATGCGGCGGACGCCCGCGATCGGGTCGCAGGTGGAGACACCCATGGAAGGATCAGCTACCTTTCCACCAAACGTTTGTTAGGTGACACATTCAGGAAGGTAGCAGCCGATGGGACGGGACGGGAGAGCGGGAACGCTCGAAGGGCGGGTCGCCGTCGTCACCGGGGGCACCCGCGGGGTGGGCGCGGGCATCGCCCGCGCCTTCCTGGCGGCCGGCGCCGAGGTGGTCGTCTGCGCGCGCCGACCACCGCGCGAGCCGATCCGCACCGGCAACCGCACAGCCGAGTTCCTCGCCCTCGACCTGCGCGAACACCATGCGGTGAGTGAGTTCTTCGACCTCCTTGCTGGGCCTTCCCGCTACGGGCGACTGGACTGCCTGGTCAACAACGCCGGTGGTACGCCCCACCGCACGCTGAGCGCGGGCTCCGCCCACCAGCACGAGCGGGTGATCGAGCTCAACCTGTCGGCCCCGATGGCCGCTTCGCTCGCCGCCCACCGCCACCTGGCGGCTGCCCACGGCTCGATCGTCATGATCGGAAGTGTCAGCGCCACCCGCCCCTCGCCGGGCTCAGCCGCCTACGGCGCGGCGAAGGCGGGCCTGGAACACCTGGCCCGCTCCATGGCGGTGGAATGGGCCCCGCACGTGCGGGTGAACACGGTGGTGCCCGGGCCCGTGCGCACCGAGCTCGCAGCCCTGCACTACGGCGACGCCGCCGGCCTGGCGGCCGTGGCCCACACCATCCCGGCCGGGCGGCTCGCCGAACCCTCGGACGTAGGGGCAGCGGCCGTCTTCCTGGCATCCGCCGCAGCGGCCCATGTCAGCGGCGCACAGCTGTTGGTGCACGGAGGCGGTGAGCGCCCGGCCTTCCTGGAAGCGGCGAACGTCAACCACTGACCCGAGCGGGAGCGAAGAAAAGAGGAGGACCACGGTGGACAGGGGTACGCGGCGGACACGAGGGGACGGACTCTGCGCGGGCCGGGTGGTGATCGTGACGGGCGCCGGACGGGGTCTGGGCCGCGCCCACGCGCTGGCCTTCGCGGCGGAGGGCGCGAAGGTGGTCGTCAACGACCTGGGGGTGACGCCGGACGGGCTCGCCGGCACCTCACCCGGCCCGGCCCGGCACGTGGTCGAGCAGATCCGCGACGCCGGCGGACAGGCCGTCGCGCACGGCGGTGACATCGCCACCCGCGAGGGCGCCTCCTCCCTCGTCGACTGCGCCCTGGAGTCCTTCGGCGCCCTGGACACCCTGGTGAACAACGCGGGCTTCCTGCGGGACCGGATGCTGGTCAATCTGGACGAGGACGACTGGGAAGCCGTGCTGCGGGTCCACCTCACCGGACACTTCCTGCCGCTCAAATACGCGGCGGCGCACTGGCGCGCGCAGATGCGCCAGGGGCGGCAGCCGGTGGCACGAGTGGTCAACACCAGTTCGGGGGCCGGGCTGCTCGGCTCGCTTGGGCAGGTCAACTACAGTGCGGCCAAGGCCGGGATCGTCGCCCTGACACTGGTGGCGGCGGCGGAGCTGGGGCGCTACGGGGTCCAGGTCAACGCACTGGCGCCGGCGGCCCGTACCCGCATGACCGAACAGGTCTTCGCACAGACGATGGCTACGCCCGAGGGGGACAGCTTTGACGCGATGGCCCCGGAGAACGTCTCGCCGCTGGTGGTGTGGCTCGGGTCGGCGGCCTCGGAAGGCGTCAGCGGCCGGGTCTTCGAGGCGGAGGGCGGTCGGATCACGGTCATGGAGGGCTGGCGCCCCGGCCCGACCGTCACCCGCGCTTCGCGCTGGAGCCCGGCCGAAGCGGGCCGCGTCACCAGAGAGCTACTGGCGAAGGCAGCAGCGCCGGGGGCGGTCTACGGGGTGTGACGACCGCCGGCCCAGGGCGGTGGGCGCTCCAGTTCGTGACGGCGGGCCCCAGCGCGCGAAGACCCACCGCAGCCAACCGCTTCCGGGGCGGAGGGCGACCCCGCGCCGACTCACCCGCCCGTGTCCTCAGGCGGGTACCCGGGGCGCGAGCACACCTCCCCCGGTTGTGAGCGGTCCGGCACCCCGCTCCAACCCTGATCCCGAAGGCGGCTGGCAGGTCACCACCCCCTGCCCCTGGACCCCGACGAGCCCACCACCTGCCACCTGCCCCGCAACGGAACCGGGCCGCCGTCCACCAACCGGTCGCCGATGAGGGAAGAGCCCCCGGCCAACTAAGCTCGATGCCCATGAACACCACCGACGAGTCCGTGAGCGCCGAACTGGCCCGGCTGCGCGACAGCATCGACAACATCGACGCAGCCGTGGTCCATATGCTCGCTGAACGCTTCAAATGCACCCAGCAGGTGGGCAGGCTCAAGGCCGTCCACCACCTGCCCCCGGCGGATCCGGCCCGGGAATCCCGCCAGATCAGCCGGCTGCGGGAGCTTGCCGAGAACGCCAAGCTCGATCCCGCCTTCGCCGAGAAACTGCTGAACTTCATCATCGCCGAGGTGATCCGCCACCACGAGACCATCGCCGCCGCCGGACCCGGCACCGAGCCCGAGCCGCTCACCGAGATCAGCGCCGAGGGCCACTGACCGAAACCACGGCCCGGGCTCACCTCAGGGCGAACGCCTCTGGGCCCGCCGCGGCCCATCAGGCAGCATGGGCTCCATGTCCGTACTGACGCGCGACGAAGCGCAGACTCGAGCCCGACTCCTCGACGTACACCGGTACGAGATCGACCTCGATCTCACCGGGAACGAGGACACCTTCGACTCCCGCACCGTCATCCACTTCACCACGCGGACGGCCGGGGACACCTTCGTCGAGCTCAAGCCGGCCAGCCTGCGCTCCGTCACCCTCGACGGACACCCCCTCGACCCCGCCGCGCTCCAAGACGGCCGCCTGCCGCTCAGCGGGCTCACCGCGGGCCCGCACGAGCTGCGCGTCGACGCGGCCATGGGCTACTCCCGCACCGGCGAGGGCATGCACCGCTTCACCGACCCCGCCGACGGTGAGGTCTACGTCTACACGCAGCTCTTCCTCGATGACGTCCAGCGCGTCTTCGCCGCCTTCGACCAGCCCGACCTCAAGGCGGTCTTCGACGTCGCCGTCACCGCTCCCGAAGCCTGGACGGTCCTCGCCAACAGCACCACCGAACGGCAGGAACCCGCCGACGGCAGCCGCCGCTGGACCGCCGCCCGCACGCCACCGATCTCCACCTACCTCGTCGCCGTCGCGGCCGGCCGCTGGCACTCCATCACCACCGAACACGCCGGCATCCCCTTCGGCATCCACAGCCGCCGCTCCCTCGCCCCCCACCTGGAAGAGGACGCCGAAGAACTCCTCACCCTCACCACCGCCTGTTTCGACCGCTACCACGAGAAATTCGAGGAGCCCTACCCCTTCGACTCCTACGACCAGGCGTTCGTCCCGGAGTTCAACGCCGGCGCCATGGAAAACCCCGGGCTGGTCACCTTCCGCGACGAGTTCGTCTACCGCTCCGCAGTCACCGACACCGAACGCCAAACCCGAGCCATGGTCATCGCCCACGAGATGGCCCACATGTGGTTCGGCGACCTGGTCACCCTCCGCTGGTGGGACGACATCTGGCTCAACGAGTCCTTCGCCGAGTACATGGGCTACCAGACGCTCACCGAAGCCACCCGCTTCACCGACACCTGGGTCGACTTCGGAGTGGCCCGCAAAGCCTGGGGCTACGACGCGGACCAGCGCCCCACCACCCACCCCGTGGCCCCCGACCCCGCCCTCGTGCCGGACACCGCCTCCGCGCTCTTGAACTTCGACGGCATCTCCTACGCCAAGGGCGCCTCGGCCCTGCGTCAACTCGTGGCCTGGCTGGGCGAGAAGGACTTCCTCGCCGGCATCAACACCCACTTCGCCCGCCACAAGTTCGACAACGCCACTCTCGACGACTTCATCGACTCCCTCAGCTCCGGCACCGATCGCGACGTCCGCGCCTGGGCCCAACAATGGCTGCGCACCACCGGAGTCGACACCCTCACCCCCACCCTCGACGGCGACCACCAGACCTGGCGCCTGACCCTCGACCACCGAGGCAACCGTCCCCACCGCATCGCCCTGGGCCTGTACGACGAGACGCCCGGCGAACCACACCGCCTCACCCTGCGCGAACGCACCGAAATCGACGTCCCCCTGGACCAGCCGCACACCGGGCCCGGACGCCGTCCAGCCCTGCTCGTCGTCAACGACCAGGACCTCAGCTACGCCAAAGTGCGCCTGGACCCACAGTCCTGGGCCACCGCCAACCAGCGCCTGTCCGGCATCCCCGACCCCCTGACCCGCGCCGTCATCTGGAACGCCGCCCGAGACATGGTCCGCGACGGCCAACTGCCGCCCGCCGCCTACCTCGACGCCGCACGTAACCACCTCCCCCACGAAACCGACCTGGCCCTCGTCCAGGGTGTCCTCGGCTTTGCCCGCGGTCCCATCACCGACCGCTACCTCCGCCCCGAGCAGCGGCCCGCGGCCCTCGCCTCCCTCACCTCCCTGTGCCGCGACCTCATCCGACGCACCGAGGACGGTGACTCACCCGGGCTGCGCCTGACCGCCGTACGCACCTTCATCGACAGCGCCACCCAGCCCGACACGCTCACCCACTGGCTCGACAACGCGGCAGTCCCCGGCGGCCCCGAACTCGACCCCGAACTGCGCTGGCGCATCCTGGGACGTCTCGCCGTGCTGGGCTCCCTCACCGAATCCCAGATCGCCGCCGAACTCGACCAGGACCCGAGCGCCACCGGCCAGGAAGGCGCGGCCCGCTGTCGCGCGGCCCTCCCCGAGGCGGCAGCCAAAGAGGCAGCCTGGGAGAGCATGTTCGACTCCGACGAACTCTCCAACTACCTGTTCTCGGCCACCGCAACCGGCTTCTGGCAGCCCGAACAAGCCGAGCTCGTAAGCGCGTACGTACCCCGCTTCTACCCCGCCGCCGTCGCCCTCGCCCAACGCCGCGGCCCCGCCATGGCCACCGTCGCGGGTCGCCACGCGTTCCCGCACTACGCGGTCGACGCCGAAGCACTCCGCACCGGCGAAAGCTGCCTGCGCGAAACCGAGATGACCCACGCCCTGCGCCGTCACCTCGCCGACCAACTCGACGACCTCGCGCGCGCCCTGCGGGTCCGAACAGAAGCCCTCTGAACCGCCCGAAGCCGGTGGTGTGCGGCGGCCGGAAACCGACCGCCGCACACCAACGCGCGGTACCACCGGCGGGCGTCGTCGTTGTGCTGTGCGGATGGGAGTCCCCCGCATCCACGCACAGGCACGAAGGACACCCGCATGACCGCCCCACCCGCCGCCGGCCCGCGCTCCCAGCCCGGCCCGCCACCGCCACTCGCCGGCGGCCCCACCGGCCCCGCAGCGCTCCGCCCTCTCCTGACCACCGCACTACGCGCACTCCAGGACGGCGCGCTCACCCGCGACGGCCCCCTCCCCGCGGGCGGTCCCGAGAACGTCAACGCAGCCCTGCGCTCCGCCCTCGGCACGGTCCTGCCCGACCAGGGCACCGGCGCCGAAGAAGCCCTCACCACGATCATCCGCACCCTCGCCGAAGGCTCCGCCGACCCCGCCGACCCGCGGTGCGCCGCCCACCTGCACTGCCCGCCGCTGGCCCTCGCCGTCGTCGCCGACCTCGCCGCCAGCGCCCTCAACCCCTCGCTTGACTCCTGGGACCAGGCACCCGCCGCCTCCGCGCTCGAAGCCCTCCTCACCCGAGCCCTGGCTGCCGAGATCCTGCCCCGCCCGGCCACCATCACAGCCGACGCCCCCGACGCCGTCCTTACCACCGGCGGGACCGAAGCGAACCAACTCGCACTGCTCCTCGCGCGCGAGCACCACGGCCCCGTCCGCCTCGTCTGCGGGACCAACGCCCATCACTCCCTGCCCCGTGCCGCCTGGCTCCTCGGCCTCCCCCAACCCCTCCTCATCCCCACCCCCACCGGCACCCTGGACCCGGGCGACCTCGACGAAGCCCTTGCCGCGCTGCCTGGCCCCACCCTGGTCGCCGCCACCGCCGGGACCACCGAGGCCGGCCTCATCGACCCCCTGCCCGCCATCGCCGCCCGCTGCGCACGGCACGGCGCCCGACTCCACGTCGATGCCGCCTACGGTGGACCCCTGCTCTTCAGCCCACGCCACCGCCACCGACTCGACGGCCTCGACCGCGCCCACTCGGTCACCGTCGACCTCCACAAACTCGGCTGGCAGCCGGTCGCCGCGGGGCTCCTAGCGGTCCCCAGTACCCGAGACCTCGCCCCACTCGACCACCGCGCCGACTACCTCAACGCGGCAGACGACACCGAAGCCGGCCTCCCCGACTTGCTCGGGCGCTCACTGCGCACCACCCGACGCCCGGATGTCGTCAAGATCGCCACCACCCTGCGCGCCCTCGGACGCGACGGCCTTGCCCAACTCATCGACCGCACCTGCCGCATCGCCGAGGAGTTCGCCGACCTCATCGAAGCCCACCCCCGCTTCGAGCTCCACCGTCGCCCCGGCATCAGCACCGTCCTGTTCCGCCCCCGCAACACCACCGACGAGCAACTCGGCGCACTGCGCCGCACCCTGCTCATGCAGGGCCGTGCCGTACTCGGGCGCAGCCACAGCGCGGGCCGGCTCTGGCTCAAGGCCACCCTCCTCAACCCCCACACCACCCAGTCCGACCTCCACTCCCTCGTGCAACTCCTCGAACTCCCGGAAGGCAGCACCCGATGACCGCCCAGCCAGACGCCCCCCTCGACCTCGCGGGCATCGGGATCGGCCCGTTCAACCTCTCCCTCGCCGCCCTCGCCGACGGGCTGCCCGCCACCACGGCGGGTCGCCCCGCCCTGAGCACCGCCTTCTACGACCAGCGACGCGACTTCCGCTGGCACCCGGGCCTGTTGCTGGACGGCGCCACCGTCCAAGTGCCCTTCCTCGCCGACCTCGTCACCCTCGCCGACCCCGCCAGCCCCTGGTCCTTCCTGCGCTACCTCCAACACCGCGAACGGCTCTTCCCCTTCTACTTCGCCGAGCGCCTGCACATCCACCGCGCCGAGTACGACGCCTACTGCCGCTGGGTCAGTGAACGACTCCCCGGCCTGCACTTCGGCCACCAGGTCGACGCAGTCCGCTGGAACCCCGAACGAAGCCTGTTCGAAGTGGACTTCACCCAACTCGACACCGAAGGCGAAGCCGAAGCCCTCGGTCGTACTTACGCCCGCAACCTCGTCCTCGGCGTCGGTACCGCCCCCCACGTCCCCGAACCCCTGCGCCTCCTCACAGACGCCCCCACCGTCCCCGTGATCCACTCCGCGCACTACCTCGACCACCGCGAGCGCATCCTCGCCGCCGAACACGTCACCGTCATCGGTGGCGGGCAATCCGGCGCCGAAGTCCTGCTCGACCTGCTACGGGCCCGCCCCGCCGGCCGCGAACGGCTCACCTGGCTCGCCCGCACCGAAGCCTTCGCCCCCATGGAGTACTCCAAGCTGGGCCTGGAGCACTTCACCCCCGACTACACCCGCTACTTCCACGCCCTACCCGAAGCCGAGCGCGACCACCTGCTTCCCAGGCAGTGGCAACTCCACAAGGGCATCGACCCCACCACCATCGCGGCCATCCACGAGGAGCTCTACCGGCGCAGCCTCCACGGCGGCTGGCCCGACGTCTGCCTCACGCCCGGAGTGAGCGTCCGCACAGCGGGCCGCGTCGCCACCACCAAAGTCGAACTCCACCTCGAACACCGTCAGCAGGGCGTCCGTTCCCGCCTCACCACCGACGCCGTGGTCCTCGCCACTGGCTACCGCGAGCGCCCCTTGGGCGCGCTCCTCGCCGCACTCGACCCCTACATGCGCAAGGACGGCGAAGGTCGCCCCCGCATCGACGAGCAGCACCGGATGATCCTCGACCCCGCGGTCACCGGCGCCCTCTACGTACAGAACGGCGAACGGCACACCCACGGGGTCGGCGCCCCCGATCTCGGCCTGGCCGCCTGGCGTAGCGCCACCATCCTCAACTCCCTCACCGGCACCGACGCCTACGCCCAACCCACCCGCACCGCGTTCACCACCTACGGCCTGGTGCCGGAGCAGGCCCGCCGGCACCCGGTCCGAACGGAGCTGCTCCCGCTCATCGACCAGGTCTAGACGGTGCCCGGGCGCTCCTCGCCGACCTCAAGGGGTGCGCCCGGACAACACCCGATGCCGCCGCGGGCAGGACGGGGGCGACCCCCGCCGGCCCGCGGCACCACCCGCCCCTCAGGCCCGGACCGCCGCCCGCGCAAGGGGCGAGCCCGCACGGGCGATCACGGGAAGACCGGGGCCCCGGCACGCGTCAAACGCCAACCCACCGAAGCGAACTCCGCCGGGTCCACCGTTCCACGCGCCTTCACCCAGCCAATGATCGTGTTGCGGATCTCATCTGAATTCGCCCACAACTGCCGCGCCTGCGGAACATGGGGGAACGCCCCGCCACCCGAGGCACGGTAGTTGTTCACGGCCAGCACGAACTGCGCAGCGGGATCCACCGGCCGCCCCTCGAAGGCCAGCGCGGAGATCCGGGACCCCACCGGTTGGGCGATGTCCACCTCGTACGTCACCCCGGACACGGCGTCGTAGTTGTAGTCCGGAATGTTCCCCGCGTTGGTCAACCGGCTCGGATCCACCACCGCGTCAGGAGCGGTCTGCACGAAATACCGTGCCGAGTACTCCAGGTAGTCCAGCAACTGGGCTCCGGTCACCAACCGGGCTTCCAGGGTGTTCTCGAACGGGTACAGCCCGGCCGCGTCCCTGATCGTCACCTCGCCTGCCGGAATGGCCGCCGTACGGGAGAAACAAGACGCCTGCGACAACACCGCAAGCGCCGCCCACTCGGTGCCCGCCAGCGCCTCCTGCACCGTCTGCGCCTGCACATGGTTGATCAGATCGATGATCGGGACGTCCTTCACCGGACCCTCCGCCGAGGACATCGCCTGCGTCGAGGTACCGATCACCTGATTGACGTACGCGACCACCTTGCGATGCTCATCGCCCAACAGCCCCGTGATCCGCGGGTCCTCGGCCACCTCGTTCGAGTTCAGTACCTGCGCGGCGGTCCGCTCCACCACCCAGCGTCCCTTCTCCCACACCAGGTCGAAATCGAACACGGTCAGTCGTTGCCCCCACTTCAACGGCTCCGACAACACCACGTCCCGGCCCGTCGCCTCGTTCCGCACCCGGTACTCGGGGATCTCCGTATGCGCGTGTCCCACCAAGATCGCATCAATTCCCGGCACTTGCTCCGCCACCAGCGCCGCCGCGTTCTCCACGTAAGGCAGCTGGTCACCGTACGAAGACGTTCCGCTCGACCCCGAGTGCGCCGACACCACCACCACGTCCGCACCCATCGAACGCAGCCGCGGCACCCACTTCGCCGCCTGCTCCTCCAGGCCGGGGAAGACCATCTTCCCCTGCACGTTCTGCTTGTCCCAGATCGCGATCCCCGGATTCGTCAGGCCAAGGACCGCCACCTTCACGTCCCGGCCATGCGGGGTGCACAGCCGGTGCATGCTGTAAGGAGCGAAGGCCGGACGCAAGGTCCTCGCGTCGAGAGCGTTCGCCCCGAGCAGGGGGAAGTCACACTGCTCCTCGAACTTGCGCAGCACCGGTATGCCGTAGTTGAACTCGTGGTTGCCCAGCGCTGCCGCGTCATATCCGATCGCGTTCATTGCCTGCGCCATCGGGTGCACCGGGCCGCGGCGCGCCGTGATGGGGTCGACCTTGGCGTAGTAGTACGACAACTGCGTGCCCTGAATGGTGTCGCCCGCATCGATCAACAGGGTGTTGTGCCGGCCCCGGGCGGCCCGGACCTGACTCACCAGGGTGGAGATCTTCGCCAACCCGACGTCGTTGTGCGCCTTGTCGTCGAACTCCCGGTCCGTGAAGTAGTCCCAGTTGAAGACGTTGCCGTGCAGATCGGTGGTGCCCAACACGGCGAACGAGTACCGATGGGCCCGGTGCCCACCGTGGCCGCGGCCGTGCGCGGTGGCCGTACCCGAGGTGGTCCCGGTCAGCGCCACGGCAGCGCCCGTGGCAGCGGACGTTCCCAGGAACGCCCTTCGGTCGAGCGGCATTTGGTCTCCCTCAGAAGATGGTGCAATGCGCGTAGATTCTGACCCAGGAAGCAGCCGGATGCGACAGTGAGAGGCATGACTCACGACGCCAGGACCGAAACCGTCAACGACGGCCCACCCGTGCCCTACGGCACCCCGGAGGTGCCGCGCGTCGCCGTCCGCGGTGAAGCGCGCATCGAGGTCGACCCCGAGATCGCCCGGATCGCAATCTCCGTCAGTGCCCGTGGAACGGATCGCCGGTCCGCCCTCGAAGACCTGACCCGCCGCAATGCCGCAGCCCTCGACCTCGTCAAGTCCTACGGCGAGGCAGTCGAGAAGCTGGAAACCGGGACCTTCTCCATCACCCCGGAACTGACCCGCCACGGCCGCGGTGAACGGATCCGCGCGTACCACGGACGCGTCCACCTCAGCGCCGAGCTAGGCGACTTCACCGTGCTCGGAGAACTCACCACACGCCTCGCCGACCTCGAACTCACCCGGGTCGAGGGACCCTGGTGGGCCCTGCGCCCCGACTCTCCGGCGCACGGTGAGGCCCGTCGGCAGGCGGTCCGGGAGGCTGTCCAGCGGGCCGGTGAGTACGCGGGAGCGCTCGGCTCCTCCCTCGCGGCCCTCGTGGAACTGGCCGACCTCGGAGCCGAGAACGTCGCCCCGGTGGCCCTGGCCGCACCCGGTGGCACGATGCGCGCGATGGCCTACGACGGCGGAGCCGAGGAGAGCGCCCCGGCGCTGGACCTCGAACCTCAGCGCCAAACCGTCTACGCCTGCGTGAACGCCCGTTTCACCATGACCCCACCGGTGCTCTGAAATCCCCGTGGGAAAGGCGCAGGGATGCTCATCCGAGCACCCCTGCGCCCATTCAAGAGATGTCAACAACCTTTCAATAAAACGTCGTTGACTAGTCACCGGGAACCAAAGCACTACTGCCCAGTAGGGGCATACGCTCAAGATATGCGCCGAGCGAAAATCGTCTGCACCCTGGGCCCTGCAACCGCCTCATACGACCAGATCAAAGCCCTGGTCGAAGCCGGCATGGACGTTGCCCGCCTCAACCTCAGTCACGGCAACTACGCCGAGCACGAGGAGCGCCTGCGGCACGTCCGCAAAGCCGCCGACGAAACCGGACGCAGCGTCGGCATCCTCGTCGACCTTCAGGGCCCGAAGATCCGCCTCGGCCGGTTCGCCGAAGGCCCTGTACTCCTTGAACGCGGCGACGAGTTCACCATCACCGTCGAACCCATCGAAGGCGACCGCCACACCTGCGGCACCACGCACGAAGGACTCGCAGCCGACGTCACCCCCGGCGAACGCATCCTCGTCGACGACGGACGAGTCAGCCTCCATGTCCTCGCCGTCGACGGACCCCGGGTCCGCACCCGCGTCATCGAGGGAGGCATGATCTCCGACCACAAGGGGCTCAACCTCCCCGGCATCGCCGTCTCCGTCCCCGCACTCTCCGACAAGGACATCGAGGACCTGCGCTGGGCGCTGCGCACCGGCGCCGACGTGATCGCCCTCTCCTTCGTCCGCACCGGTGCGGACATCGAGGACGTCCACCGCGTCATGACCGAGGAAGACCGCCACCTCCCGGTCATCGCAAAGATCGAAAAACCCCAGGCCGTCGACAACATCGACGAGATCGTCGCCGCGTTCGACGGCATCATGGTCGCCCGCGGCGACCTCGGTGTGGAAATGCCGCTGGAGCAGGTTCCCATCGTCCAAAAACGTGCCATCAAACTCGCCAAGCGCAACGCCAAACCGGTCATCGTCGCCACCCAGATGCTCGACTCGATGATCGACAACTCCCGTCCCACCCGTGCGGAAGCATCCGACGTCGCCAACGCCGTCATCGACGGCACCGACGCCGTGATGCTCTCCGGCGAGACCAGCATCGGCAAGTATCCCGTCGAAACCGTACGCACCATGTCCCGCATCATCGAAGCAGCCGAGGAGGACGTCCTCGCCAAGGGCCTCCCACCCCTCAACGAACGCAGCAAACCGCGCACTCAGGGCGGCGCCGTCGCCCGAGCGGCGGCAGAGATCGGTGATTTCCTCGAAGCCGACTTCCTGGTCGCCTTCACCCAGAGCGGCGACACCGTCCGGCGCCTCTCCCGCTACCGGTCACCCATCCCTCTCCTCGCCTTCACCCCCGTGCCCTCCGTCCGGGCCCAGCTCAACCTCACCTGGGGCGTCGAGACCTTCCTGGGGCCGCACGTGGAGTCCACCGACGCCATGGTCGCCCAGGTGGACGAACACCTGAGGAAGTCCGGCCGCTGCAAGACCGGAGACACCCTCGTCATCACCGCCGGCTCGCCGCCCGGTGTCGCAGGGACCACCAACCTGGTCCGCGTCCACCACATCGGGGACCCGCTCAGCTGACCGCTCCCGGGCCCGATCAGTTCTTCGGGCCCACGGGGGCGTCTATCAGTGCCACTGACGACCGGCGGGCCACGGGGACGCTGCACGGGCCGCCACCTTGAGGGTGGTTGCGCTATGCGGGACCATTCGCAGTGCACTGGGCTTCAGCGCGGTGGTGAAGCGAATCTAGTCACCGCCGGGTGCGGGCTGGTACACCCGTCGCCATGTCGTACATCGCTGTCACCATCGAAGACCCAGGCCGGCGGACGGAGTCATTCCGGGTGAAGGTCCTCCCTTTGAGGGAGGCCGTTCAACTAGTGGTGACCTTGAAAAGAGAGGAAAAGTGCCCCGGGTCGGACTCGAACCGACACTGTATGGGTTTTGAATCCATTGCCTGCTGCCAATTGGGCTACCGGGGCTCGATGAATCGAAGGTTCGCTCCGACCCACTGCGAGTACACCATACCGTAGCTAGGTAGGCTCGTGTGGAGCTGTAAGCAGCCCCGCAACGAGGAGCCCCCGTGACCGCCCCCGACTCGCCCCTGCCCGTCGACGCCGATCAGTCGCACGTACCGCCCCTGACGACCCGTGTGGTCATCGCGGAGGACGAGGCGTTGATCCGGCTGGACCTCAAAGAGATGTTGGAGGAGGAGGGGTACTCCGTCGTCGGCGAGGCCGGCGACGGGCAGAAGGCGGTGGAACTCGCGCGTGAGCACCAGCCCGACCTCGTCATCCTCGATGTGAAGATGCCGATCCTGGACGGGATCTCGGCGGCGGAGCGGATCGCCGCGGAGTCGATCGCCCCGGTGTTGATGCTGACGGCGTTCTCCCAGCGCGACCTCGTGGAGCGGGCGCGGGACGCCGGCGCGATGGCGTACCTCGTCAAGCCGTTCAGCAAGAGCGACGTGGTGCCGGCGATCGAGATGGCCGTGTCCCGGTTCGCGGAGCTGAAGGCGTTGGAGAAGGAGGTTGCGGACCTCTCGCTGCGGTTGGAGACCCGCAAGCTGGTGGACCGGGCCAAGAGCGTGTTGCAGACCCAGTACGGACTGACGGAGCCCGCCGCCTTCCGGTGGATCCAGAAGACCTCGATGGACCGTCGCATGTCGATGCAGCAGGTCGCCGAGGCGGTCATCGAGGATGCCGAGGAGAAGAAGGCGGCCAAGGGGCAGCAGGGCTGATCCGCGCCGCCGCGCCGGGCATGCACAACAGGGCCCCGTTCCCGGATCCGTCCGGGAACGGGGCCCTGTCGCTGGCGGGTCAGTCCTCGCCGAGGTAGGCCTTGCGGACGTCCTCGTTGTGGAGGAGGTCCTGTCCGGATCCGGACAGGACGACCTTGCCGACCTCCATGACGTGGGCGTGGTCGGCGAGGGAGAGCGCCGCCTGGGCGTTCTGCTCGACGAGCAGGATGGTGGTCCCGGTGGCCTTGAGCTCGGCGATGGTGGCCATGATCTTCTGCATCATCAGCGGGGACAGGCCCATGGAGGGCTCGTCCAGCATCAGCAGCTTGGGCTGGGACATCAGGGCCCGGCCCATGGCGAGCATCTGCTGTTCGCCGCCCGAGAGGGTGCCGGCCGCCTGCTTGCGACGTTCGCCCAGGATGGGGAAGAGGTCGTAGGCGCGGTGGATGTCCTTCTCGATGCCTTCCTTGTCGGTGCGCAGGAAGGCACCGAGTTGGAGGTTCTCAGCGATGGACAGCCGGGGGAAGATGTGGCGGCCTTCGGGGGAGTGGGCCAGTCCCAGGGAGACGATCTTGTGGGCGGGGATGCCGCTGAGCGGCTTTCCGTCGAAGGTGATCGTTCCGCCGCTGGGCTTGAGGAGCCCCGACAGGGTGCGAAGGGTGGTCGTCTTGCCGGCGCCGTTGGTGCCGATGAGGGTGACGACCTGGCCGGCTTCGACGGTGAAGGAGATGCCCTTGACGGCTTCGATCTTGCCGTAGGCGACCCGGAGGTCGTTGACCTCTAGCAGTGCGGTCACTTGGCTTCTCCGTCCTTGCTGGTGGTGCTGCCGTCCTCGGATCCGGTCGCGGGCGGGCCCTCGATGGGCTCGTCCGTCGGCTCGTCCGCGGGGGCGGTGGCGGCCGGAGCGGCCGGTTCCGCGGGTTCCTCGGCGTCCGGGGCGGGCTGGGTTTCCGTTTCTGCTTCGGCTCGGCCCCGAGGGTGGGCGTGCGCTTCGGCGGCTTCCACCTCCGCGTCTTCTTCGCTGGCCGGGGCTCCCTCGAAGGGGGTGCCCAGGTAGGCGGCTACGACGCGCTCGTCACCCTGGACCGTCGAGGCGCTGCCCTCGATGAGCTTCTCGCCTTGGACCAAGCAGGCGACGCGGTCGCAGAGGTTGAAGATGAAGCGCATGTCGTGCTCGATGACGAGGACGGCGATGCCCATGTCGCGGATGGCGAAGATGAGTTCTTCGGCGGCGCGGGTTTCCTGCGGGTTCATGCCGGCGGTGGGCTCGTCGAGGAGCAGCAGGCCGGGGTCGCTGGCGAGGGCCCTGGCGATTTCGAGCTTGCGCTGTTCACCGTAGGGCAGGTTGCGGGCGAGGTGGTCGGCCTTGTGTTCGAGGCCGATGAACTGGAGGAGGTCCATGGCGCGGGCTTCGGAGGCGGCTTCGGCCTTCTTGAAGCCGGGGCCGCGCAGGAGCGCCGACCAGAGGCCTTCCTTGGTCCGGGTGTGGCGTCCGACGAGGACGTTCTCCTTCACCGTCATGTTGGCGAAGAGCCGGATGTTCTGGAAGGTGCGGGCGATGCCGGCCTTGGTGACGAGGTGGGGCCTGGGCGGCAGGACCGTGCCCTTGTAGGCGACTTTGCCTTCGGTGGGCACGTACAGCCCGGTGAGGCAGTTGAAGAAGGTGGTCTTGCCGGCGCCGTTGGGGCCGATGAGGCCGACGATCTCGCCGCTGCGGACGGTGAGGTCGACTGACCGGACGGCGGTGAGGCCGCCGAAGCGCATGGTGACGCCGGTGGCTTCGAGGACCGCCTCGCCGATGGCGGGGGTCGGGTTCTCGGTGGTGGTTGTCGTCATGGTGTTCACGCCCCCGCCCTGGCTGTGGCAGTGGCCGGGTCCTGGGGGGCCTGGTCTGCGGATTCTTCGTGGTACTCAAGCTTGGCGCGCCGGTTGGGGATGAGGCCTTCGGGGCGGAAGCGCATGAGCAGGATGAGGGCGATACCGAAGCCGAGGAGCTGGTAGTCCTGGAGGAACTGCAGCTTGGCCGGGATCATGAAGAGGAGGGTGGCGCCGAGCAGCGGGCCGCTGATGGTGCCCATGCCGCCGAGGATGACCGCCGCGAGCAAGAAGGCGCTGTTGGGCGGAACGGGTCCGGCGAACTGGTACATCTCGGGGACGACCGTGTGCTGGACGTGTGCTTGTACGGTGCCGGCGAGGCCGGCGAGGGTGGCGCCGAGTGCGAAGGCGATGAGCTTGACGCGGAAGCCGTTGATGCCCATGGCGGTGGCGGCGGTTTCATCTTCGCGGATGGCGACCCAGGCGCGGCCGATGCGGGAGTTGCCTGCGCGGGCGAAGACGAGCACCACGACGATCATGACGAGCAGCATGAGCAGGTAGTAGTTGGCGTAGGCGCCGAGCTCGATGCCGAAGATGACGTGGGACTGTCCGAAGTTGTACCCGAAGAATTCGAGGTCGGGGATGTTCGGGATGCCGTTGGGGCCGTTGGTGATCTTCGGTCCCGAGACGCCGTCGAGGTTGCCCATGGCGATGCGGAAGATCTCACCGAAGCCGAGGGTGACGATGGCGAGGTAGTCGCCGCGCAGGCGCAGGGTGGGTGCTCCGATGACGACGCCGAAGATGAGGGAGACGGCGGCGCCGAGGAGGACAGAGGCCCAGAAGGGGAACTGGACATCGAAGACGGAGGCGGTGGATCCGGAGACGAGGGCGGCTGTGTAGGCGCCGACGCCGAGGAAGGCGACGTATCCGAGGTCCAGGAGTCCGGCGAGTCCGACGACGACGTTCAGGCCCAGGGCGACGGTCGCGAAGATGAGGATGTTGACCGCGACCAGGGTGTACTGGTCGGTGTTCTGGGTGAACGGGAAGGCGGCGGCGGCGACGAAGGCCGAGATCAGCGTGATCTGCCGGTTCTTGGCGGTGATGGCCGAGAGCCGGAGCATGAGCCCGGACTTGATGAGGGCGGTGGCGCCGAAGCCGACGGTGATGAGGTAGCCGATGAAGACTTCGGGCTCGTTGTCGTTGGTGTCGATGCCGTACGTGGCGACGATGAGTCCGGTGGCGAAGGCGCCGACGATGATGAGGATTTCGGCCCAGGAGGGGATGGCCTTGGGCGCGGCTGCCTTGCGGGTGTCTTCGGGGAGCAGGTAGGCGCTGGCGACGGGGAGCGCGGAGGCCGCTGCTGCCACGTAGCCGCCGGGTTCGAGGTTGACGAGTCCGCCGAGTTCGATGGCGATGGCGATGACCGTGAACCAGGCGGTTCCGGCTGCCGCGAGGGCGAACAGCAAGGTGGGCTTGCGATGGCCGGTCGGGGCGAGCCAGCCGAGTCCCTTGATGCCGAGCGCGGAGAGCGCGAAGAGCGTGGTGAGCAGGGCCGGTATGAGGGTGAGGACCTGGAGGCCGGCGGGGTAGCCGTAGACGGTGAGGTCGCCGGGGAAGGCGTCCGTGTAGGTCCAGGCCAGGAAGGTGCTGGCGAAGGTCGCGAGGCCGCCGGCAGCGGTGATCCAGCGCAGCATGGTGGCGCGGGAGTCGCTGTCGGCCGTTGCCGTGGGGGTGTTCGTGGTGCTCTCGGTGGTCATGGTTCTCACGCCCGATCCGCGACGCGCTCACCGAGCAGGCCCTGGGGCCGCACGAGGAGGACGACGATGAGAAGTACGAATGCCCAGACGTTGGACCAGGCGCCACCGCCGAGCTGTTGCATGCCGGGTATGTCTTCGATGTAGGCGATCGAGAGGGTCTCGGCGAGTCCGAGGACGACGCCGCCGACCATGGCTCCGTAGATGTTGCCGATGCCGCCGAGGACGGCCGCGGTGAAGGCCTTCAGTCCGAGGATGAAGCCCATCTCGAAGTTGATCTGGCCCTTGTCGAGTCCGTAGACGACTGCGGCGACGGCGGCGAACGCGGCACCGATGGCGAAGGCCATCACGATGATGCGGTCGGTGTTGATGCCCATGAGCTTTGCGGTGTCCGGGTCTTGGGCGGTGGCCTGCATGGCTCGGCCGCTGCGGCTCTTGGCGACGAAGGCGCCGAGGGCGAGCATGCACAGCGGGGCGAGGACGAGGACGAAGGCGTCGGCGCGTTGGATGGCCAGGTCGCCGCCCAGGAACTCGAAGGAGTCCCCGGTGAACTGCGGGAAGCTGCGGGCCTTCTTGGCGTCAGGGTAGAAGCCCCAGACGATCTGCTGAAGGGCGATCGAGAGGCCGATCGCGGTGATGAGGGGAGCCAGTCGTGGTGCGCCGCGCAGGGGGCGGTAGGCGAAGCGCTCCGCGGCGGTGGCGACGGCGACGGAGGCGATCGCGCCACCGATGATCATGAGCGGGATCGCCACCAGGAGGGAGGTTCCGCTGGGGAGCCAGATGTAGGTGGTGAGGGCGCCGAAGCCCCCGATCATGAAGATCTCGCCGTGGGCGAAGTTGATGAGCTGGACGATGCCGTAGACCATGGTGTACCCGATGGCGATGAGGCCGTAGAGGGAACCGAGGGCGAGGCCGTCGACCAGCTGTTGCGGCAGTTCGTTCACCGCAGAGCCTCCGATGAGCGTGTCGGATAAGACTCCGCGCGAGGGCGCTGTTTGCGCCCTCGCGCGGCTGATTACTTGGGGAGGGGGCCCGGCGGCCGTCGGGCCGCCGGGTGGGGTGGGTCAGCCCTCGTAGGTGCCGCTCTTGACGTCCTTCCAGACGCCGCCCTCGACCTTGTACACGGTGAGCTGCTTGTTGGTGGTGTCGCCGTACTCGTCGAAGGCGACCTTGCCGGTCACGCCGTCGAAGGCGACCTTGCCGAGTGCCTCGGTGACCTTGGCGCGGGCGTCGTCGGGGAGCTTGCCGTCGTTGGCGGCGGCGACGGCCTTGACGGCCTGGATGATCGCCCAGCCGGCGTCGTAGGAGTAGCCGCCGTAGGCCGCGTACGGGTCCTTGTAGTTCTCGGCGGTGTAGTCGGCGACGAACTTCTTGGCCGTCTCCAGCTTCTCGACCGGCGCGCCGATGGAGGTGGCGAGGTCGCCCTCGTTGGGCTCACCGGAGGCGGAGATGTACGCCGGGTCGTAGAGGCCGTCTCCACCCATGGTGGGGATCTTGGCTCCGGCCTTCTTGATCTGGTCGGCGAGCAGGCCGCCCTCGGGGTACTGGCCGCCGAAGTAGACGGAGTCGGCGCCCGAGGACTTGATCTTGTTGGCGGTGCCGGAGAAGTCGGTCTCCTTGACCGTGACGTGGTCGGTGCCGACGACCTCACCGCCGAGCTTCTTGAACTCGTCGGAGAAGATGGCGGCGAGGCCGGCGCCGTAGGTCTGCTTGTCGTCGACGACGTAGACCTTCTTCTTCTTCGCGTCGTTGTAGAGGTACTGGGCGGCGAACTTGCCCTGGACCACGTCCGTGGCGGCGGTGCGGAAGTAGGTGTCGAAGGGGCGCTTGTACTCGCCCTTGCCCCAGTTGTCGCCCTGGCTCAGCGCCGGGTTGGTGTTGGCCGGGGAGACCTGGGCCAGCTTGGCGGCGGCGAAGACGCCCTGCATGGACTGGGCGACGCCGGAGTTCAGCGGGCCGACGACTCCGATGACGTCCTTGTTGCCGACGAGCTTGGCGGCGTTGGCCTGGCCGGAGGCCGGGACGGCCTGGTCGTCGAGTGCTTCGATCTTGAACTCGACGCCGGGGACCTCGTTGTTCTTGTTGGCCGTCTTGACGGCCAGGTCCACGGAGTTCTTGATGCCCTGGCCGAGTGCCGAGAGGGAGCCGGTCAGCGGTGCGTCGACACCGATGACGACGACCTTCTTGCCGCCGTCGCTGTTGCTGCTGTCGCTCTTGTCGTCGCGCGAGCCGCACGCGGTGAGGCTGAGGGCTCCAGTGGTAATCACGGAGGTGATGAGGAGCAGAGAACGGTGTCGCACGATTAATCCTTTCCCTGGCGCGGCCCCTCGCAAGGGTGCCGATATGTCGCCGGGCCGCACTTGGGATATCCACGGCCGTGCTGGTTCGCGCCCGGCGGCGCGGTGACTGGCCGTGACTCTAGGCGGAGGTGGTCAGGGCGGGGGAGCAGGGAGGTGAGGATGTGACGCTCTTGTTATGCCAGGGCCAAGAATGGGCGGGGGGAGTATGGACAGATCGGTCCTTAAGGTGACGGCCGACCCTGCCCACATGTTGAGAATTCCCAGTTCTGCTAAGGGGCTTGAGGCATTCATGGTCCTGACGTAGATCGGATTCGGCCAAGGTGGCGCCCTGTGCTCGTCGATGGTGATCGAGGATTCGCCCTGCGGCGACTTGACCTGATAAAACGTCCCGCTCGTCTGCGCGACGGTGACGCACGGTGATCGCGGAGCGAGGGGAGAGGCTCCGGACCGGTCGGGTGCGAAGTGGTGGAAACGCGGGTGTAACCGAATGCCGAGAGGTGTGGGGCGGTGCCCGGTAAGCGAACGGGGCGCGTGACTATCCGGAGAGTCGGGTCACTGCGGCGGGCGCCAGTTCTCCGAGCTGCGGGTGGCTCCCCGCGTCAGTGTGCACTGCCGGTCGGCTTCCCGGTCGATCAGCTCAAGTGCCTTACTGCGGCCGTGTGTTCGTTCCTCGGCTCGGGCGTCGGCGAGGATGACCTCGTGGATTTCGTACTGTTGGTTGGAAAGCCCCTTCTGTTCCCAGTCCAGGCCTGCCCACTTGGAACCCCGAATGGCTTCTTTCGCCCAGTACGAGATGAGGCGGAAACACGTCTCCTCGGGGCTGGTGGGGTGCGGTGCGGGCTCCGAGGGCGAGGGATGAGAGGGGCGCGGGCCGGACGGGGTGGAGCAACCGGCGACGGCCAGGGGGACGAGGATGGCGCATGCGGCCAGGGCGGCCCGGTGGTGCGGCGTGGTCCTCATGAGGGCAAGCTAAGTGGTCACGATCGGTGACACAACAGTGCGAGGGAACCGGAGTCGATGGGTCCGCCCGGCGCCCGCTGGGAGCGCCGGGCGGGACGGTTTCAGCCGTTCTCCCCTTCGCCGCGCTGGAGCTCGCGCAGGACGCACGTGAGGCGGGCCGTGCAGACCCTCTTGTCCTGCTCGTCGGTGATCGCGATCTCGTAGGTGGCGGTGGTCCGACCCCGGTGCACGGGCACGGCCACGCCGGTGACCAGGCCCGAGCGCACGCCGCGGTGGTGCGTGCAGTTCAGGTCCACACCGACGGCAATCTTGGTGGAGCCGCCGTGCAGCATCGCCCCGATCGACCCCAGGGTCTCCGCCAGTACGGCCGAGGCGCCGCCGTGCAGCAGCCCGTAGGGCTGGGTGTTGCCCTCGACGGGCAGGGTGCCCAACACGCGGTCGGCGGAGGCTTCGAGGATCTTGACGCCCATGCGCTCGCCGAGGTGTCCGGCGGAGAAGAGCGCGGGCAGGTCCACGCCCAGCGCGGCGTACTCCTCGATGACCTCCTGCGGAAACTTCACGGTGGTCTGCTCGCCCATGGGTCGGCTCCGTTCGTCAACGATCGTTAACACCCTGCGGTGTGAGGTCATCCTGCCAGGCCACTGAGCGGGCGCTTGGGCGGGGCCGGCCGGGGCCCCGACCTCACAGGGCAATACAACTAGCGCTCGCCCGCGGGCTCGAAGCGGACGACCACCGACTTGCTCGCCGGGGTGTTGCTGGTGTCGGCCGTGGAATCCAACGGCACCAGCACGTTCGTCTCCGGATAGTAGGCCGCGGCGCACCCGCGGGCCGTTGGGTAGTGCACCACCTTGAACCCCGGCGCCCGTCGTTCCACCCCGTCGCGCCACTCGCTCACCAGGTCCACATAAGCACCCTCGGACAGCCCCAGTTCCTGCGCGTCCACGGGATGCACCAGCACGACCCGACGCCCTCCGGTGATGCCCCGGTACCTGTCGTCCAGGCCGTAGATCGTGGTGTTGTACTGGTCGTGCGAGCGCAGCGTCTGAAGCAGCAGCCGCCCCTCGGGCACCCGCGGGTACTCCACCGGGGCCGCGGTGAAGTTGGCCCTCCCGGTGGCGGTGGGGAACCTCCGCTCGTCGCGCGGCGCGTGCGGCAGGGTGAAGCCGCCGGGCCGGGCGGCGCGGGCGTCGTAGTCCTCGAAGCCCGGTACCACCCGCGAGATCCGGTCACGGATCAGGGTGTAGTCCCCTTCGAACTCCTCCCACGGGGTGCGGGAGGCCCTACCGAGAACCGCCCGCGCCATCCGTGCCACGATGGCGGGTTCGGAGAGCAGGTGCGGGCTGGCCGGCGGCAGGTTGCCGCGCGAGGCGTGCACCATGCCCATCGAGTCCTCGACGGTCACGAACTGCCGGCCCGAGGCCTGTTCGTCGCGGTCGGTGCGCCCCAGCGTCGGCAGGATCAACGCCCGCCTGCCGGTCACGGCGTGCGAGCGGTTCAACTTGGTGGAGACGTGCACGGTCAGCGCGGCCTTGCGTAGCGCCGCCTCCGTGACCGCGGTGTCGGGCGTCGCGCCGACGAAGTTCCCGCCCATGGCGATGAAGACCCGGGCCCTCCCGTCGCGGAACGCCTCGATGGCCCGCACCACGTCGAAGCCGTGGTGGCGCGGGGAGACGATGCCGAACTCCCGGTCAAGGGCGTCGAGGAAGGACTCCGCCGGTCGTTCGAAGATCCCCATGGTGCGGTCGCCCTGCACGTTGGAATGGCCGCGCACCGGGCACACTCCGGCGCCCGGCTTACCGATGTCCCCCCGCAACAACAACAGGTTGACCACCTCGCGGATGGTGGCCACCGCGTGCTTGTGCTGCGTCAGCCCCATCGCCCAGCACACGATGGTCTTCCGGGAGGCAAGCACCATGCGGACGGCCTCTTCGACCTCGGCGCGGGTCAGGCCGGTGGCCGTCAGCGTCTCGTCCCAGTCGGCTTGCCGCGCGGCTGCGGCGAACTCCTCGAACCCGTGGGTGTGCTCGGCGATGAACTCCTCGTCCAGCGCTCCCGGGGCCTGGAGGACCAACTTGTTGATCAACCGGAAGAGCGCCTGGTCCCCACCGATGCGGATCTGGAGGAAGAGGTCGTTCAGGGCGGTCCCCCTGAGCGCACCGAGGGGCGACTGAGGGTTCTTGAACCGCTCCATGCCGGCCTCGGGCAGCGGGTTCACGGAGATGATCCGGGCCCCCGCGCCTTTGGCCTTCTCCAGGGCCGAAAGCATCCGAGGGTGGTTGGTGCCCGGATTCTGGCCGGCGACGATGATCAGGTCGGCCTGGTGCAGGTCCTCCAGGCTGACACTTCCCTTGCCGACCCCGATCGTCTCGTTCAGTGCCGATCCGGAGGACTCGTGGCACATGTTGGAGCAGTCGGGCAGGTTGTTCGTGCCCAGTTCGCGTGCGAAGAGCTGATAGAGGAACGCTGCCTCGTTGCTCGTGCGGCCAGAGGTGTAGAAGACGGCCTCGTCCGGTGAGGACAGCGCCTTCAGCTCCTCCGCGATGATCTCGAAGGCCCGCTCCCAGGTCACCGCCTGGTAGCGGTCGGCGCCCTCCGCCAGGTACACGGGCTGGGTGATCCGCCCCTGCTGCCCCAGCCAGTACCCGCTGCGTTCGGCCAGGTCCGCCACCGGGTGGGCGGCGAAGAAGTCAGGGGTGACCCGGCGCAGCGTGGCCTCTTCGGCGACGGCCTTCGCCCCGTTCTCGCAGAACTCCGCCGCATGCCGGTGCTCGCCTTCCGGCCAGGCGCAACCGGGGCAGTCGAAACCGTCCTTCTGGTTGACCTTCAAGAGGGTCTGCGCCGTTCGCCGCAGTCCCATCTGCTGTTGGGCGATGCGCAGGGTGTGCCCGATCGCGGGAAGTCCGGCCGCGGCGTGTTGGGGAGGCCCGACCTGCGGCGCGTCCTGTACCGGATCACCTGTGGGCGGCTTGGCGGCCATGGCGCTCCCCTTCGAGCTGTCGAACCTGCGGCGCACGACCCCGGGGCCGGCGCGCGTCACGGGCGCGGACGTCCCGTACCCCTCCGATCCTGTCACGGGCCGCGGGTGAGGTCGCGAGCGGACGCGGCGCCGGAAATGTCAGTGGGGCCGCCTAGGATCGAAGCGTGGCAGACACAGCATCGAAGAAGACCGACCAGCAGACCCCAGCGCAGCGCCCGCGCCTGATGCTCATGGACGGGCATTCCCTGGCGTACCGGGCGTTCTTCGCGCTGCCCGTGGAGAACTTCACCACCGCGGGCGGCCAGCCGACCAACGCGATCTACGGTTTCGCGTCGATGCTGGCGAACACGCTGCGCGACGAGGCGCCCACCCACTTCGCGGTGGCCTTCGACGTGTCGCGCAAGACGTGGCGCTCGACGGAGTTCCCCGAATACAAGGCGAACCGTTCCAAGACCCCTGACGAGTTCAAGGGTCAGGTGGAGTTGATCGGGGAGTTGTTGGACGCGATGGGCGTGCCGCGCTTCGCCGTCGAGGGCTTCGAGGCCGATGACATCATCGCCACCCTCGCCACCCAGGCCGAGCAAGCCGGCTTCGAGGTGCTGATCGTCACCGGTGACCGGGACTCCTTCCAGTTGGTCTCGGAGCACACCACCGTGCTCTACCCGACCAAGGGGGTCTCGGAGCTGACCCGGTTCACCCCGGAGAAGGTGATCGAGAAGTACGGGTTGACACCGGCCCAGTACCCCGACTTCGCCGCCCTGCGCGGAGACCCGTCCGACAACCTGCCGGGTATCCCCGGCGTCGGTGAGAAGACCGCGGCGAAGTGGATCAACCAGTTCGGGTCGTTCGCGCAACTCGTCGAGCGTGCCGAGGAAGTCAAGGGCAAGGCCGGGCAGAACTTCCGGGACCACTTGGAGTCGGTCAAGCTCAACCGTGTCCTGACGGAGATGGTCAAGGACGTGGATCTCGGCCGCACGCCGGCCGAACTGGAGCGGGCCCCTTATGACCGGTCGGCCGTCACGGGCGTACTGGACGTTCTGGAGATCCGAAACGCTTCGCTGCGCGAGCGCCTACTCGCCGTGGACCCGGGCGCAGAAGAGCAGGAGGCACCAGCCCCGGCCGCTGGCGTCGAACTGGAGGGCAGCGTACTGGGTGCCGGTGAGCTCGCCCCCTGGCTGTCCGCCCACGCCACCGTGCCGCTCGGGATCGCCACCGTCGACGCCTGGGCGTTGGGTGCCGGCAGCGTCAGCGAGGTCGCGCTCGCCGCGGCGGACGGCGCCGCGGCCTGGTTCGACCCGACGGGCCTGGACGAAGCCGACGAGCATGCGTTCGCCCGTTGGCTCGCCGACCCGGACCGCCCCAAGGTGCTGCACAACGCCAAGGGCGCCATGCGGGTGTGCCCCGAGCACGGCTGGCGCATTGACGGCGTCACCATGGACACTGCGCTCGCCGCCTACCTGGTCAAGCCCGGGCGCCGTTCCTTCGCCCTCGACGTGCTGTCCGTCGAGTACCTGGGCAGGGAGTTGCAGCCCGCGGCGGCAGACGGGCAGCTCGCCTTCGGCGCAGACGAGAGCGCCGAGGCCGATGCGCTCATGGCCCAGGCCCGGGCCGTGCTGGACCTCGCAGACGCCTTCGCGGGGCGGTTGGCCGAAGTCGGCGCCACCGAGTTGCTGCACGACGTGGAGCTGCCGACTTCCGAGCTGCTGGCCCGGATGGAGCGGCACGGCATCGCAGCGGACCGCGCACATCTGGAAGCGATGGAGCAGCAGTTCGCCGGTGCGGTGCAGCAGGCGGTCAAGGAGGCGCACGCCGCCGTCGGCCACGAGTTCAACCTCGGCTCGCCCAAGCAGCTCCAGGAGGTCCTCTTCGGTGAACTGGGCCTACCGAAGACAAAGAAGACCAAGACGGGCTACACCACCGACGCCGACGCCCTTGCCTGGCTGGCCACACAGACCGACCACGAACTGCCCGTGATCATGCTCCGGCACCGGGAACAGGCGAAGCTCAGGGTCACCGTCGAGGGTCTGATCAAGACGATCGCTGCCGACGGCCGGGTGCACACCACCTTCAGCCAGACCGTGGCCGCGACCGGAAGGCTGTCCTCCACCGACCCCAACCTGCAGAACGTGCCGGTGCGCACCGACGAGGGTCGCGCCATCCGCCGCGGCTTCGTGGTCGGTGAGGGCTTCGAAGCCCTGATGACCGCCGACTACAGCCAGATCGAGCTGCGGGTGATGGCGCACCTGTCGCAGGACGAGGGCCTGATCGAGGCCTTCCTGTCGGGTGAGGATCTGCACACCACCGTCGCCTCGCAGGTCTTCGGCGTCGAGCGGTCCGCCGTGGACGCCGAGATGCGGCGCAAGATCAAGGCGATGTCCTACGGTCTGGCCTACGGTCTGTCCGCCTTCGGTCTCTCCCAGCAACTCAACATCGAACCGGCCGAAGCGCGGGGGTTGATGGAGACCTTCTTCGAGCGTTTTGGTGGCGTCCGCGACTACCTCCAGCGCGTCGTCGAAGAAGCCCGCGCCACCGGTTACACCGAGACGATGTTGGGCCGCCGCCGATACCTGCCCGACCTCAACAGCGACAACCGTCAGCGCCGTGAGATGGCCGAGCGCATGGCGCTCAACGCCCCGATCCAGGGCACTGCCGCCGACATCGTCAAGGTCGCGATGCTGCGGGTGGACCGCGCACTGTCCGAGGCGGGCCTGAAGTCCCGGATGCTGCTCCAGGTCCACGACGAAATCGTGCTGGAGGTCGCGCCGGGAGAGCGCGTCCGGGCTGAGGAGATCGTCCGCCGCGAAATGGCCGCCGCGGTCGAGCTCCAGGCCCCGCTGGACGTGTCCGTCGGGGTCGGCGCCGACTGGGAGTCCGCCGCGCACTGATCCGCCCGCGGGTGCTCTTGGTGCCGGTGCCCTCACTGCGAGGGCACCGGCACGCTGCCTTTCCGGGATGGCCGGTCGCCGCTCTTGCGTCTGCCGATCCGCACCGCCATCGCGTACAACAGCACCCCCGTGGTCAGGCCAGCCCCTGCGCCGAAACAGGCCGTCGGAAGGATGTCGAGGGGCGTCTCGATCTCGCCGACGTACCCGTACCAGCGGGCACAGCGGTGAACCGCCCCCGCCACGGCGCAACCGGCGAGCGCCACCAGTACCCAGCGCCGCTGGCGCCTGCCGAGCAAGGGCGCGGTGGCGGGGCCGGTTTCGGTGGCCCGCAGGGCTCGTACGGTGAACCAGGTGAGTACGCCGAGGGCCACGGCGGAACTGCCGTACTGCACGTACGTGTAGGTCGGCAGTCCGGCAAGGGGCCGCATCAGGGAGGGGAAGGCCTCGGTGCCCCAGCGGTGTGGGTGGGTGAAGGCGTCCCAACCGGCATGACTGAGCGAGCCCAGCACCGACGAGAGGGAGAACCAGGCCGCCAGCAACAGGGGTGGCCGCCGCCTCCAGTGCTCCCCGCGGACCAACGACCCCCATCGAGGCTGCCAGGCGGGTGGCAACAGGGCGACCACGGGCTCCCGCACCAGCAGCCACAGCCCGACCAGCACGCCGGTGATCAGTACGTCCACGGTCAACAGACCGGGCAAGGAGTGCGTGAACGCTCCGAACGCCATGGCACCGGTGACCAGACTGTCCAGGAAGTAAGTGGCGTCCGGGGCGAACGAACCCGCGATCAGGGCGCAGGCGACCAACGACCCGCGCGCGTCGCCCCTTCTGCGAAGGGCGGGCAGCACCGCTGCTGCGTGACTGAGTGTGAAAGGCATACCTGACCTTGCTTCCGAGGCTTTCCCGGTGACCGAAGACGCGCTGTGAGGCGGGGAGGTTTCGCTGGCCAGAGTGTGTTACCGGGAGTCCGGGGGAAGGTGTGGCGGATTGGTGAAGCATGCGCTCCGAGCCCTGCCCTCCGCAGCGGACGTGTCGTAAGGTCGCCTGCGGCTGACCGCCGACCGGGGGAGCCACGAGCAGCCCACCGCAGTCGACAGGGGGAGAGAGCATATGTCCAGGGCAGGCAGGTTCGGTCGCAGGACGAGGCGCGGTGGCGTCGCGGCGCTGGTATCCGCCCTGGTGGTAGCTGCGGTGAGCGCCTCCCAGGGGCCGGGCGGTCAGACGTTCACCACGGCCGGGGCGGTGGACCGCACCCCGACCGGCCTTCCGCAACCGGCTGGCGAATCCGGGGGAGACTCCACCTACTACACCGAACTGCCGCCCTTGGTCAGCCCGATACCGCCGGCGCAGCCCAGCGCCGACCCCACCGCGCCCCCCAGCGCCAGCGCGAACCCTGACCCGGCAGGTGATCCCGTACCCGGTGCGGACGAGAGCCCCACCGACCCGGACGTTCCCTTGCTGAGCGGGGCGAAGGGAGCACGCGGGATACCCGCGACGGTGCTGGCCGCCTACCAGGGGGCGGAACGTACCGTCGCGGTGAGCGACCCGGGCTGCGGGCTGCGATGGCAGTTGCTCGCCGCGATCGGCAAGGTGGAGTCCGGTCAGGCGCGCGGTGGGCGCGTCGATGGCACGGGCACCACCCTCACCCCGATCCTGGGGCCGGTGCTCAACGGCGCCGGCTTCGCGCACATCCGGGACACCGACGGCGGCGCGTACGACGGCGACGGCGTGTACGACCGGGCCGTGGGGCCCATGCAGTTCATCCCGTCCACCTGGGCCGTCTGGGGTCAGGACGCGAACGGCGACGGGCAGCGCAACCCGAACAACGTCTTCGACGCGGCGCTGGCCGCTGGCCGTTACCTGTGCGCGGGCGGGCGCGATCTGCGTGAGGGCACTGACCTGGACAGGGCGGTGCTCAGTTACAACCGCTCCCGGGAGTACCTCTTCACGGTGCGCTCGTGGTTCGCCTACTACCTGGGCGGAGCCCACGAAGTCCCGGATGGCAAGGGGCCACTGCCACCGGTGCAGCCGCCGAAGCCGAGTGCGAGGCCGACGGTGTCCGCGAGCCCGAAGCCCACTCCGAGCCCGAAGCCCACTTTGAGTGCGAAACCCTCCGCCAGTGCTTCGCCGAGCCCGAGCCCCACGTGGAGCCGGACCGCCTCGCCGAGCCCCACGCCGTCGTCCAGTGTTTCCGCCTCGCCCTCCGCCAGCGCCTCGCCGAGCCCGAGCCCCACGCCGAGCCCGACCGCCTCGCCGAGCCCCACGCCGTCGTCCAGTGTTTCCGCCTCGCCCTCCGCCAGCGCCTCGCCGAGCCCGAGCCCCACGCCGAGCCGGACTGCCTCGCCGAGCCCCACGCCGTCGTCCAGTGTTTCCGCCTCGCCCTCCGCCAGCGCTTCTGCCAGCCCTTCCGTGAGCGACTCGCCATCCCCTTCACCCTCGCCGCGACCAAGTGCCTCCCCGAGCGGCACGGTCTCTCCGACCGCCTCGCCGTCCCCGACGGCAAGCGCGGCGCCCAGTCGTACACCGAAGCCGTCGCTCACGCCCTCCCCGAAGCCTGAGCCGAAGCCGTCACCGAAGCCCTCGCCTTCCTCGAAGCCTGAGCCGTCACCCACACCGAGCCCCACGCCCGCGCCGTCCCGCAGCTCGGTTCCGGCGGCCGTACGCAGCGCCGCCGAGGAGGACTGAGCGCGCACTGATCAAGGGCGGAGCGCGGAGTCCCGCTGGGGGGCGTGGGCGCGACCTGTTCTCATCTCGCCCCTGGATTGCTACCGTGCCCGGGTCCTGACGATGTATCAGATCCGGAGTCCGGCATGCGTGCACTCCTCGCCGCCGCCATCGGTTTGGCCGCCGCGCTGTCTCTCGTGCTCGCCCTCACGGCGGCCGGGACGCCCGAGGGGCGAACCTCGCCCGACCCTCTGCTCACCACCGTCCCCACCGCGCCCGGACACTGAGAGGGCGGCCATGAAACGCGGAGCGGCACTGGTCCTCCTCGCCCTCGCCGTGTTCTGTGGGGCGTTGGCTCCCCTCCTGCGCTGGTACGCCTTCCCCCGGTTGGCGAAGATCCCGGCCGGCCAGTACCAGGAGACGGTCCTGGAGGCCAAGCCGGCGACCCTCCTCGACTACCGGACGATGAAGCCGGCCGAGGTCCCCGGGATCACCATCGTCCAGACCCTCAAGGGAAACGTCGAACGGTCCCGGGAGATCGAGGCAAGCGCTGGTCGGGACGTCGTCGTCTGGGACACCTTGTCGCATGTCGTCGGGTCCGACGGTGCTGTGGTCTCGCAACTGACCGAGCGCTACATCTTCGACGCCCACACCCAGGAACCGGTCCACGCCACCGGCGAGATGGTGGACGGCGATCCGGTGCGGCGCGAGGGGATCGAGTTCAAGTGGCCGTTCTTCACCGAGCCCCGCGACTACCTCTACTTCGACGCCCAGACGCGCACCTCCGCGCCGATCCACTACGTCGGTCCGCGGAAGTTCCGGGGGCTGGACGTCTACTACTTCGAGCAGACCGTGCCCTGGACCAAGGTGCCCTTCCCCAAGAAATTGCCGCTTCCCGGGCTGGATGCGGCGACCATCGAGGAATCGACCGGGACCAGCCGTTGGTACACCACCAAGCGGATGTTCTGGGTGGAGCCAGTCACCGGAGCGCCCGTCAGGGGCGAGGAGATCCATACCGAGGAGCTTCGTGGCGGTACCCTCGCCGCCGATGCGCCGGGCCAGCGGCTGGTTGCCTTCGACGGTCATGTGAAGATGCGCGAGGACTACCTGCGGTACACCGTCGAGCTGGTCAGATCCAACCGGACCAAGCTGCTCGTCCTGCACACCTACGCACCGGCGTCACTCGCCCTCCTCGGGTTCACCGCCCTGGGGCTCGCGCTCTGGCTGGAGGCACGTGGCCGGCGTGGTGTCCACCCGCGGACGGGCCACCGGCCGGCCGGGAGGGGCGTGCGGGCGCCCCTGTCGGCTGGTTGAGCCCGCCGGCGGCCTCAGCGCCCGAGCCGGGCGTTGGTATGCCGAGTGGCCTGGGCCGTCGCCGGGTCCTGCGGCCACGGATGCCTGGGGTAGCGGCCCCGCAGCTCCGCGCGCACTGCCCGGTAGCCGTCCTTCCAGAAGGAGGCCAGATCAGCCGTCACGGCGGCCGGCCGGCCCGCGGGTGACAGGAGATGCACCAGTACCGGCACCCCGGGGCTGCCACCCACCCGCGGTGTCTGGGCCCAACCGAACAACTCCTGGAGTTTCACGGCCAGAACGGGCTGGTCGGCCGAGTAGTCCACCCGGACGCGAGAGCCGCTGGGCACCTCGATCCGCTCCGGCGCCAGCTCGTCCAGTCGCCCCGCATCCCCGCTCGACCAGGGCAGTAGCCGCAGCAGTGCCTGACCGGCGTCCAGGCGGGACAGGTCCGATCGGCGCCGGGCCCGGGACAGTTCGGGCTCCAGCCATTCGTCGGCACGGGCCGCCAGCGCCTGGCCACTGACCTCCGGCCAGGGGGTACCGAGTTGGCGATGGAGAAATGCCAGCCGGTGGCGCAGGTTCCGCGCCCCGGGGGACCAGCGGAGCAACTCCAGCCCTTCCGCCTCCAACCCGTGCAGCAGTGCGCCGCGCACCTTGTCGGGGTCCGGGGACCGCACGGGTCGATCGGTCAGCTCGATGCTGCCGAGCCGGGTCACGCGGCGGGCCACCACGTCCCCGCTCTCCCAACGCACTTCCTCGCCCTCGGAGTACAACTGCGCGGCGGCGGTGCGGGCGCTCGCCTCGTCGATCACGGCGGCCAGGGTGACCCGCGCCGAGGCGGAGCTCACCGGTCGGTCCGCCACTGCCACCGCCAGCCACTCGGCGCCGCGCAGCCCGGAACCTGCGCCCAGCTCCGCCCCGGTGCCGGAAGCCATGAGGTACGTGCTCTCCCCGCGGCGACGGGCCACCCGCTCGGGGAAGGCCAGTGCCACCACCAGCCCCACGAGGGCGTCGTCGGTGAGCGCAGGGCCCGGTGGCGCAGCGGGTGCAACCGGGAGGGAAGCCGCCAGGCGGCCCGCCTCCGCGCGCCAGCGTCCCCGGTAGGCGTCCGAACCCGCCCGGGCCCTGCGCCAGACGGCGGCCAGGTCGTCCCCGTACTCCCGCGGCGGCTCCTCGCTCAACAGCGCCACGACCTCCGCCACCCGCCGGGCCCCGGCCACCTCCGACGCGTCCAGCAGGGCGCGGGCCAGCCGCGGGTGCAGACCGAGTCGGGAAAGGCGTACCCCGCGCTCGGTGGCCCGGCCGGTGCCGTCCACGGCCCCGACCGCTTCCAGGACCGTGCGGGCTGCGCTCATGGCGCCTGCGGGGGGTGTGTCGAGCAGCGCGAGCCCGGTGGCCCCGGGGTCCCCCCAACAGGCGGTCTGCAGGGCGAAGGCGGTCAGGTCGGCGAGCCGGATCTCGGGTGCCGGGAAGCGGGGCAGCAGGCCGTCCTCCGCTTCCGTCCAACACCGGTAAACGGCGCCCGGAGCCTCTCGGCCCGCGCGCCCCGCGCGCTGTCGGCCGGCGGCCTGGGAAGCCCGTACCGTCGTCAGCGCGCCCAGCCCGCGGGCGTGTTCGGTGCGTGGTTCCCGGGCCAGACCGGAGTCGACCACCACCCGCACTCCGGGCACCGTCAGGCTCGACTCGGCGACCGAGGTCGCCAGGATCACCCGTCGCCTGCCCTCGGGAGAGGTAGCAAGCGCGGCGTCCTGCACATGGGCCGGGGCCCGTCCGTGGACCTGGAGCAGATCTGCCTCGACCCCGCTCAACTGGGCGGCCACCCGCGCGATTTCGCCGACACCGGGCAGGAAGCACAGGACGTCTCCGTCCCGTTCGGCCAGTGCCCGCCTGACGACGGCTGAGACGTGGGTGAGCAGCGCGGGATCCACCCGCATACCGTGCGGCGGGCGTACCGGACGAGCCGGCGGCGCCCACACCACCTCCACGGGGTGCGAGACGCCCGGCGTCTCGATGACGGGCGCGTCCCCCAGCAGCCGTGCCCAGCCTGCCGCGTCCGTGGTGGCGGAGGCGGCCACCAGGTGGAGCTCGGGCCGCAGCGCGGCGCGGACGTCCAGCAGGAAGGCGGCTGCGGTGTCCGCGTCCAGGTGGCGCTCATGGCACTCGTCCAGAACGACCACGTCCACCCCGGCCAGTTCCTGATCCCGCTGGAGCCGCTGGAGCAGGACCCCGGTGGTCACCACCTCGACCCTGGTCCGCGCCCCCACCACCCGTTCCCCGCGCACGCTGAAGCCGACGGAGGCGCCGACCGGCTCGTCCAACAGCCAGGCCATCCGGCGCGCCGCCGCCCGGGCCGCGATTCGCCGGGGTTCGGCCACCAGCACCCGGCGTTCCGGGCCCCCGTGAAGCAGACCGGCCAGCGCCAGCGGCACCAGGGTCGTCTTTCCGGTCCCCGGCGGAGCGCACAGCACGGCTGCGCCGTGGGTCCGGAGCGCTCGGCTGAGGGCGGGCAGCGACTCCCGCACCGGTAGGGCCCGAAGGGCTTCGGTCCGCACCACGTGCTCAGTCCCGTACGCAGACGAAGACCGCGGTGCCGGGGATCAGGTTCCCGCGCAGCGGGGACCAGCCTCCCCACTCCTGGCTGTTCCACTCCGGCCACTCCGGCTCCACCAGGTCCTCCAGCCGGAACCCGCCCGCCACCACGTCGCGGACCCGGTCCCCCAAGGTGCGGTGGTGCTCCACGTACACGGCCCGGCCCTGTTCGTCCTGTTCCACGTAGGGGGTGCGGTCGAAGTAGGAGGCGGCCACGGACAGGCCCTGCGGTCCGGGCTCGTCGGGGAAGGCCCAGCGGATCGGATGGGTGACGGAGAAGACCCAGCGGCCCCCCGGTCGCAACACCCGGTGGACCTCGCGCATCACGTTCACCGGGTCGGCGACGAAGGGCACCGCGCCGTAGGCGGAACAGGCGAGGTCGAAGCTGGCGGAGGCGAAGGGCAGCGCGCCGGCGTCCGCCTCGACCAGGGGTACCCGGCCGCCGATCCGCAGAGCGTGCTGGAGCTGGCGATGGGAGAGGTCCAATGCGACCGGTCGGGCGCCCTGGGCGGCCAACCAGCGGGAGCACTGGGCCGCGCCGGCGCCGATCTCCAACACGTCGAGCCCCTTGAGGAGGGCGGTCGGGCCGAGCAGCTCGGCTTCGGCTTCGTCCAGGCCCTCCGGCCCCCAGACGAAACGGTCGTCGCCGAGGAAGGCGCCGTGTTCGCTCTGGTACTCGTCGGCGTTGCGGTCCCACCAGCTGCGGCTGGCCCGACTGCTCTCCGCCTCGCCGGCGCTGCGTCGGGTCGCTTCGGCTTCGTCGTATGCGCCTTCGGTGGCGCCAACCTCTTGGTTCATGGGGCCCGTCGTCGTAGTCTTCGCTGCGAATCGCCGTGTCCCGCACCCTCCGGTAGCGGGCTGTGACGAGGAAAGTCAGCACGAGTTGTGCCGGGTATGCGCTATACGCCCCCTGGTGTGCACCTTCGCGCATTGACCCTGTCCGGCTGCCCCCGTATGCTACAAGTTGCGCTGCGAGCCTGTGCTCCTCAGACCTAGCAGGCTGCGCTCGCGTCTGTAGTAGTCCCCTCGGTTTTCGGGGCCTTTCCGCTTGTGCGGAAGTCTGGGCCTCTTTGGCTGTCTGGTCGTATGCAGAGGCGATAAGGGCTCCCGGCGTAGCAGTACCTACGACTTTCTGTCCGTAACCGGAGCCCTTTCCCACATGACGAGCAGCACCGAGACCACCGCCACCACTCCGCAGGTTGCGGTCAACGACATCGGTAACGAGGAAGCCTTCCTCGCCGCGATCGACGAGACGATCAAGTACTTCAACGACGGCGACATCGTCGACGGCGTCATCGTGAAGGTCGACCGGGACGAGGTCCTGCTCGACATCGGTTACAAGACCGAAGGCGTCATCCCGAGCCGCGAGCTCTCGATCAAGCACGACGTCGACCCCAACGAGGTCGTTAAGGTCGGCGACGAGATCGAGGCCCTGGTTCTCCAGAAGGAGGACAAGGAAGGCCGTCTCATCCTGTCCAAGAAGCGTGCGCAGTACGAGCGCGCCTGGGGCACGATCGAGAAGATCAAGGAAGAGGACGGCATCGTCACCGGTACCGTCATCGAGGTCGTCAAGGGTGGTCTCATCCTCGACATCGGCCTCCGTGGCTTCCTGCCGGCCTCCCTTGTGGAGATGCGCCGCGTCCGCGACCTCCAGCCCTACGTGGGCAAGGAGCTCGAGGCGAAGATCATCGAGCTGGACAAGAACCGCAACAACGTGGTCCTGTCCCGCCGCGCCTGGCTGGAGCAGACCCAGTCCGAGGTCCGTCAGACGTTCCTCACCACCCTGCAGAAGGGGCAGGTCCGCTCCGGCGTCGTTTCCTCGATCGTCAACTTCGGTGCCTTCGTGGACCTCGGTGGCGTCGACGGTCTGGTCCACGTTTCCGAGCTGTCCTGGAAGCACATCGACCACCCGTCCGAGGTTGTCGAGGTCGGCCAGGAAGTCACCGTCGAGGTGCTCGACGTGGACATGGACCGCGAGCGCGTCTCCCTGTCGCTGAAGGCGACCCAGGAAGACCCGTGGCAGCAGTTCGCCCGGACCCACCAGATCGGCCAGGTCGTCCCGGGTAAGGTCACCAAGCTGGTTCCGTTCGGTGCGTTCGTCCGCGTGGACGAGGGCATCGAGGGCCTGGTCCACATCTCCGAGCTGGCCGAGCGCCACGTGGAGATCCCGGAGCAGGTCGTCCAGGTCAACGACGAGATCTTCGTCAAGGTCATCGACATCGACCTGGAGCGCCGCCGGATCTCGCTGTCGCTGAAGCAGGCCAACGAGTCCTTCGGTGCCGACCCGGCCTCGGTGGAGTTCGACCCGACCCTGTACGGCATGGCCGCGTCCTACGACGACCAGGGCAACTACATCTACCCCGAGGGCTTCGACCCGGAGGCCAACGACTGGCTGCCCGGCTACGAGAAGCAGCGCGAGGAGTGGGAGCGCCAGTACGCCGAGGCGCAGGTCCGCTTCGAGCAGCACCAGGCGCAGGTCATCAAGTCCCGCGAGGCCGACGAGGCCGCTGCTGCCGAGGGTGCTGCCGCCCCGGCCGCCGCCAGCAACGCCGGTGCGGGCATCTCCGGCGGTTCGTACTCCTCGGAGTCCGACGACAACGCCGGCGCCCTGGCCTCGGACGAGGCCCTGGCTGCGCTCCGCGAGAAGCTGGCCGGAGGCCAGAGCTGATCGCAGAGCTTCGCGCCCCGGCGCGAGCCTGAGCTGAAACGGTAAGGCCCGTCCCCCTCGGGGGGCGGGCCTTACCGCTTTCTGGGCCGCGGCGGGCGACGCCCGACCCTCGGGGTAGGTCGGCGGGAGGACAACCGTCGATGGGGGATCTCGACGACGGTGCGCAGCAGTTGTGCGGACAGGGGAATGGTCATGCGCCCGATGGCGTTCTGGTGCAGTGAACGCGAGGAGGAGTGGTAAAGGTGCTGGATCCAAGGGACTTGTACGAGTGGGACGAGAAGGGCCTTGCCGTGGCCGATGTGGCACTCGCCCAGGACTCAGCGGGGCTGGTGATGCTCTACCACTTCGAGGGGTACATCGACGCAGGTGAGACCGGCGAGCAGATCGTGGAACGGCTGCTGGAGACCCTTCCCCACCAAGTGGTGGCGCGTTTCGACGCGGACCGACTCGTGGACTACCGGGCCCGGCGCCCGCTGCTGACCTTCAAGCGCGACCGGTGGACCGATTTCGAGGAACCCCTGATCGAGGTCCGCCTCGTGCAGGACGCCACAGGTGCCCCTTTCCTGCTGCTCTCCGGCCCCGAACCGGACGTGGAGTGGGAGAGGTTCGCGCGGGCGGTCGACCAGATCGTCCAGCGTCTCGGAGTCCGCCTCGCGGTGAACTTCCACGGCATCCCGATGGGCGTCCCCCACACCCGGCCCGTGGGCATCACCCCGCACGGCAACCGCACCGACCTGATGCCCGGGCACCGCAGCCCCTTCGAGGAGGCCCAGGTTCCCGGCAGCGCCGAATCGCTGGTCGAGTACCGCCTGGCCCAGGCCGGCCACGACGTGCTGGGAGTCGCCGCACACGTTCCGCATTACGTGGCCCGCTCCCCTTACCCGGACGCCGCGCTCACGGCTCTGGAATCGATCACCGCGGCCACCGGGTTGGTCCTCCCGGGAGTCGCGCATGCACTGCGCACCGAAGCGCACCGCACGCAGACGGAGATCGACCGGCAGATCCGGGAGGGTGACGAGGAACTGGTCACCTTGGTGCAGGGCCTGGAGCACCAGTACGACGCGGCTGTGGGGGTGGAGAGCCGGGGCAATCTGATGGCCGAGCCGACCGAGATCCCCTCCGCCGACGAGATCGGTAGGGAGTTCGAGCGCTTCCTCGCGGAACGCGAGGGAGACGCCTGAGCGATCCTGTGTGGACCGGGGCGAGGTGTCGTGCCCACCCGCAGTATCGGGTGGGCCGACTCCGCACCGTTCAGCTCGTGATGGCGGCGCGTTCCTTGAGCTCCGCCCAGATCTTCTGGACCTGCGGCTCCAGTGCCTCCAGCGGGCCGTCGTTGTCGATCACGAGGTCGGCCACGGCAAGCCGCTCGGTGCGGGTGGCTTGCGCGGCCATCCTGGCCCGGGCTTCGGAGTCGGTCATGCCCCTCAGGGTCGTCAACCGGGCCAGCTGGGTCTCGGGTGAGGCGTCCACGACGATCACCAGGTCGTAGAGCGGCGCCAGCCCGTTCTCGGTCAGCAGGGGTACGTCGTGGACAACGATGGCCCCGGGGCCCGCGGCCTGCTGGAGGGCCTCCGAGCGGGCGCCGACCAGCGGATGCACGATCGCGTTGAGGGTGCGCAGCTTCTCCGGATCGGCGAAGACGATCGAGCCCAGTCGTGGGCGGTCGAGGGCGCCGTCAGGGGTCAACACCGACTCGCCGAACGCTTCGGCGACGGCGGCGAGCCCTTCGGTCCCGGGCTCAACGACCTCCCGGGCGATCCGGTCCGCGTCGACGACCACCGCTCCGTATCTGCCCAGCAGGCGAGAGACCTCGCTCTTGCCGGCACCGATTCCACCCGTGAGCCCGATCTTCAGCATGCTCCGAAGCCTACGGGTTGCTGTGGCGGTCGTTGAAGGGCGTCCGAGGGGGGTGATTCCAACCGTGGTCGGGTTCGTAAGGGGGGACGTCCGGACCGGGCTGGTAGTGCGGGCCCTGGTGGATATGCCGCACGATCATGAACATATCGATGATCACGACCGCCAGGAGCACTCCGCAGGCCGCTGCCCACCCCGGTCGGCCGACCAGGGAGAAGGCGACCGTGCCGGCCGCGGACCACAGCAGCCCCCACACGCTCAGCCAGAAACGCAGCCGCAGGGGGCTGCGGGCGGTCAGAGGTTCGTTTCCGGTGCGCTGCATGGTCCTCGCCTCAAGGCCATGGTCTCACCGCCTGCCTTGAGCTCTCGCCCTACGGGAGGAAAAATCCACATCAGGGCCGGAACGTACCCGCAGTGGTGCTGCGGGTCATCGACGGCGCCGGGCGCCCCTCCCGCAAGCGCGGGGGACCACGCCCCGCAGGCGGGCCCGGCCCTTGGCGGACCGACCGTCCCGACCAAGGAACACCAGGTCGCGGAGGTTGTCACCGGGCCGTCCTAGACTCGCTGGGAAGGACGCTCGGCAGTACGCCCGGCGCCACAGGACACCGTGTCTAGCCACCCGGGAAGGGGGAACCGATGACCCCGCACTCCCTGATCCGCAGGGCTGCGGTCTTCCTCCCAGCAGACGTGCCCAGGGAAGGGACGTTCGCCTTCTGGTCCCCGGACGGGGAGCCGGAGGGGGACGCCGACAGCACCCTGACCGTGGTGCTGGCCCAAGGCGCCCAGGCCACCGTGCGGACCGTCCCGGCGACCCGGCTCACCCTCACCGAGGCGCTTGCGCTGTTGGCCCACGCCCGTCGCGAGGGCACCGCCCACCCAGCTACCCGCTGCTGGGCAGCCGCGGCCCTGCACGCCCTGGGCCTCGTCGCGCGGGGAAGATTGCTGCCCGGGCTCACCGCCGCAGACCAGGACGCCTGGCGGGTCGGGCCGCTGGACCCCGAGGACGTGGCGCACCTGCGTTCGGTCGCCGCGGCCCTGCCCGTCGAGGGGTACGCGACGCCCGTGGACGGCAGTGGACAGCTCGTACTTCCCCAACCGGAGGCGCTGATCCGTGCTTTCCTCGACGCGGTCGCCGACACCCTGCCGCGCACCCCGGCTGGTGAGCACGCGTTCGGTGCGCCCTTCGCGGGAGTCGCGGCCAGGCCGCTGGCCGCGCCCGGGAGTGTCCGGGCGTGGGCGGCGCAAGTGGCCGAGGGCACGGATGCCGGTGTCGCCGTCTCGCTGCGCCTCGACCTGAGCGCCCTCACCCTCTTCGACGCCTCGGCTGAGCCCCTCACATCACACGGAGCCGAACTCGCGGGCAGCGCCCCGGTGCGCCGGGCCGGATCGGCCATCGTCCAGGTGCACAGCCGCACCGATCCAACCCTGATCACCGATGCCGCCCTCCTGTGGGCGGGTGAGGCCAGCGATCTCTTCGGCCCGCGGGCCCGGTCCGAGGCGACATTGGCCCTGCGCCGGGCCGGCCGGGTCTGGCCACCGCTGACACGGCTGTTGGAGCAGCCCGTGCCGGATGTGCTCGCGCTGTCGGATCCGGAGCTGGAAGACCTCCTTGGAAGCGCTGCCGGGCGACTCGCCGCGGCCGGGGTCAGCGTGCAATGGCCCCGGGAACTAACCCGGGCCCTGACCGTCAGGGCAGTGGTGCGACCAGCCCCGGGATCGGCCACCGACGGGACCGCCTTCTTCGAGGCCGGCACGCTCTTCGCCTTCGCATGGGAGGCGGCTCTGGGCGAAGACCGGCTGACCACCGCCGAGATGGAAGCCCTGGCTGATGCACACCGCCCCGTCGTGCGCCTGCGCGACCAGTACGTTCGCGTCGACCCCGAGCTGGTACGCAAGCTCCGCAAGCGGGACCTCGGGCTGCTTGACCCCGTCGAGGCGCTCTCCGTCGCCCTGTCGGGTTCGGTGGAGGTGGACGGGGAGTTGGTCGAGGCCGCCCCGCTGGGAGCCCTCGCGGACCTGCGCAACCGGCTGGGTGCCGGGCCGCCACCGCTGGCGGCGCCGGCGGGGCTGGCGGCCAGCCTGCGGGGCTACCAGTTGCAGGGGCTCGCCTGGCTCGCTCAGATGACCTCGCTCGGCCTAGGCGGCTGCCTGGCCGATGACATGGGTCTGGGGAAGACGGTCACCCTCATCGCGCTCCACCTGCACCGCAGAGGTGATCCGGCCACCGCGGGGCCCACCTTGGTGGTCTGTCCGGCATCGCTGTTGGGCAACTGGCAGCGAGAGATCAAACGGTTCGCGCCCGGTGTCGCAGTCCGTCGCTTCCACGGGGTGGAGCGGAGCTTGCAGGGCTTGGTGGCGGACGAGTTCGTTCTCACCACCTACGGCACCTTGCGGGCCAGCGCCGGACAACTCGCGGAGCAGCCGTGGGGTCTGGTGGTGGCCGATGAGGCGCAGCACGTCAAGAATCCGCGTTCGGCGACGGCGCGCGCCCTGCGCATGCTGCCCGGCCGAGCTCGCGTCGCGCTGACCGGTACACCCGTGGAGAACAACCTGTCCGAACTGTGGGCCATCCTCGACTGGACCACTCCGGGTCTGCTCGGCCCGCTGACCGCCTTCCGGGCCCGGCACGCCCGTGCCGCGGAACAGGGGGAGGACGCGGAGGCAGTGGCCCGGCTGGCGCGATTGGTGCGCCCCTTCCTGTTGCGGCGCCGCAAATGCGATCCCGGGATCGCACCCGAGCTGCCTCCCAAGACCGAGAGCGACCATCCCGTCTCCCTCACCCGCGAACAAGTCTCGCTGTACCGGGCCACCGTGGAGGAGACCATGGCGCTGATCGAGGGCAGCGAGGGCATCGGCCGCCGAGGTCTGATCATGAAGTTGTTGTCCTCGCTCAAGCAGATCTGTAACCATCCGGCGCAGTTCCTGAAGGAGGAGCGGCCCACGACCGCCAATCGCTCGGGCAAGTTGGCGCTGCTCGACGAACTGGTCGACACGATCGTCGCCGAAGGGGGGGCGGTGTTGGTCTTCACCCAGTACGTCACGATGGCGCGGCTGATCGAGGAACACCTGCGCAGACGGGGGGTGCCCACCGAGTTGCTCCACGGCGCGACTGCGGTGCCCAAGCGCGAGGAACTGGTCGACCGGTTCCAGGAGGGCGCCTTCACGGTGTTCCTGCTCTCCCTCAAGGCGGCCGGGACCGGCCTGAACCTCACCCGGGCCGGCCACGTCATCCACTACGACCGGTGGTGGAACCCAGCAGTCGAGGAACAAGCCACCGACCGTGCGCACCGCATCGGCCAGAGCGGACCGGTCCAGGTCCACCGCCTCATCGCAGAAGGCACCGTGGAGGACCACATCGCCGAACTCCTCACCGCCAAACGCGCCCTGGCCGACGCGGTCCTCGGCCACGGCGAGAGCGCCCTCACCGAACTCACCGACGCCGAACTCGCCGACCTCGTCGCACTGCGGAGGCCGGGATGACCGGCACCGTTGACCACCGCCGTCGTAGCTTCGACTCCGTGCCGGCAGGGCTGGAGCCGGACAGTTGGTGGGGGCATGCCTGGGTCGACGCCCTGGAGAACCGCGCCCGCGACTCCGCCCGACTCCTGCGGGGGCGGGCCTACGCGGCCGAAGGGCGTGTCCAAGCGATCACCGTCACCCCCGGGCGGATCGTCGCCTACGTCCGAGGCGGTCGGGTACGGCCCTATCGCGCCGAGCTACGCCTGGAGACGCTGGCGCCTGAGGACTGGGACCGGCTCCTGGACCTGATCGCAGCCGATCCCGCTCATCTGGCGGCCCTCCTGGCCCGCGAGGTACCCCGGGCCCTGGCTGATCTCGCAGCACGTGCCGGTGTTCGACTCCTGCCCGGCCCGGGTGACCTGCTGCCCGTCTGCTCCTGCCCAGACCACGGCAGACCCTGCAAGCACGCAGCCGCGCTCTGTTATCAGGTCGCTCGGTTGCTCGACGACGACCCCTTCGCGTTGTTGCTGATGCGTGGCCGGGGCGAGCGCGAGCTCCTGAAGGCGCTGTCCCGGCGCAACGCGGTGCAGTCCGCCCGCGAACGCCGCCCCCGGGCGCCGGCCCTGCCCGTGGTTCTCGCCGAGGACGCCATCGCCGCTCCCGTATTCGTACTGCCACCCCCGCTGCCGTCACCCAACGGCCCCGGAGTGCCGCCGGCCTATCCGGCGGCGGCCGGAGCCCCAGACCCCTTGGCCCTGGAGCACCTGGCGGCCGGCGCAGCCGCCCGGGCCCACGCCCTGCTGACCACTGGAGCCGACCCGGTGGCCGCACTGACGGAGTGGCAGGACGCGGTACGGCTGGCTGCCGCCCACCCGACCGCGGGGTTGACCGCCGGCACCCGCAAGCTCTACCGCGATCTCTCCCGGGCCACCGCGCGCACCCCCACCGAACTGGCGAGGGCGGTGGCCGCCTGGCGCCAGGGCGGTCTGGCTGCCCTGTCCGTCCTGGACGACCCGTGGGATCCTCCCGCCGGGCCCTTCGACCGGGCCCGGCCGCTTCTCCTCGCGGCCGGTCTCGGTGCGTTCCGCCCCGACCGCAACCGCCTTGCCGACGCGGGGCGTCAGATCCGGCTTGGCCGGGACGGCCTTTGGTACCCGTACGAGTCCGAGCCGGGCCAGCAGGACTGGTGGCCCCGGGGCCGTCCGTGCACGGATCCCGTCCAGGCCCTGGCCGCGCCTTAGGAGAAGGTCCGGACGGGCTACTCGAAGGAGTGATTTCCTCACGACCCATAACCCGAATGGTCCGTTCTCGGTTGATTCCGTTGCGGGCAGAAGCCCGAGGAAGACTCCGGAAAGCAGGGAACTGATGAGGCAGGTTCGCCGTAATGGCCTGATCACGGCCGTCGTCGCAGGTGGCGCCCTCGCCATCACCGGGTATGCCCAAGCGGATTCGGGCGCTGACGCGCAGACGACCGGCTCACCCGGGCTCATCTCCGGGAACGCCGTGCAACTGCCTGTGGACCTTCCGGTGAACCTGTGCGGCAACACCGTGAACGTCGTAGGCCTCCTCAACCCGGCCATGGGTAACGCATGTACGAACAAGTCCGCCGAACACCCGCACCCGCAGAGTCAGGGCAGGGGGCGGGCCGTCAGTCCCGCCTCCCACAGCTCGGCTGGTGGGGCGCACGAGGGGCGAACCGACGCCGTCAGCCATGTGACGGGCTCGGCCGGAGTGCTCTCCGGCAACGGCCTCCAACTCCCGGTGGAACTCCCGGTCAACGCCAGCGGTAACACCGTGAGCGTGGTGGGCATCGGCAACCCGGCGTTCGGCAACACTGCCGTCAACGAGTCCGCGGCCCTTCCACCGGCCCCGGAGCCCGAGCAGCCCCGACCGGTAGAGCCGGAGGTTGCCCCGCCGGCGCCCCCGGCTCTGCCGTCCACCCCGCAGCAACCGGTACCCCCCGCCGAAGTCCCTGAACGGCCCGGTTCGGGGCTTGCTCACACCGGGGCGGAGGGGATCGGGTACGCGGTGCCGGCCAGCGCGGCCCTCCTGTTCGGCGGAGTGCTGCTCTACCGACGGTCCCGTTCCGCCACGGGGTCCTGATCCGACTGCCGCCAGGCCGTCAGTACCGCCTCGATCACGGGTGCCAGCCGGGCGCGTGCTTCCAGCCGGGGGGTCCCCGCCAGGAGGAGCGCGTCGTACTCGGTGTCGTGGTGGCGTACCGACGCCCGCACCGCGGCGGTGACCGCGCCCCCATCCAGGGCGCGGCCCGCCGCGCTGCGCCCCACCCGGCCACTGCCCCTCAGGGCCGTATGAGCGGCCACCGCCCGGGCTCGCGCGGGCGGTATCCCCGGGAACAGCCGCTGGATCTCCGCGGCGAAGGCCTCGGTGAAGCGCACGTCCTCGGCGGCGCGGCGCGCACGGTCACGGGACCGGCGGTGGGCTCGGGCTTCGGCATCGGCTTCACACCGGGTCAGGGCCCGCTGGAGCGCTTCCGCTTCGACCAGCAGCCCCTGCCGCTCGTAGCGGCGTCGACGTCTGTTGAACCGCAGCACGACCGCGCACAGCGAGCTTCCCTCACGTGACCTTCGCGTGAGGGCCACGTCCCCACGCGGCAGATAGACCAGGTGCCCCAGGCCTGTGCAGTCCAGGCACTGTGGGACGCCCGCTTCGCGGACCAGCCGGAGCAGCGGTCCGTGATGACAAAGGGCACAGTGGATCGGCTTCAGCACTTCGATGACCTGAGCAGGCATATCGAGGTGATACCGCCGTCCGGCCCGGATCTCACCCCTCATCAGCCTGCATCTCAACTACGCCGCTGCCAAGGAAACTTGAGCGGGGTGAGCGGAGTCATCGGGTAGGGGCGGCGGTATCGTGTGCTGGTTTTCGGACACGGTGTCCGACCAGGTGGAGGTAGCTCATGCGTGGAGTGCAGCGGACCGATCGAGCGCGAATACGCGGGTCGTCCAAGACCGCGGGCGGTGCCGCGGTGCCGCTTCAGGTGCCCGCGGCCACTTCGAGAGCCTCGGACGACCTGGTCTCCGGCGTGATCCTGGCCGCAGGCAGCGCCGAGCAGCCGATGCGCGTCCGGACCGAGGCTTCCACCGATGTGATCGTCCGGGAGATCACCATCCAGCCTGGCGGCTCGACCGGCTGGCACTACCACCCGGGACAGTTGATCGCGGTGATCAAGTCCGGGACGCTCACCCGGACGCTGTATGACTGCTCGGTCGAGGTGACACCAGCCGGAAGCAGCTTCGTCGAGGCCTCCGGTCCACGCCACGTCCACCTCGGGCGCAACCTCGGCACCGAACCGGTGGTCCTGTACGCGACCTACGTACTCCCCCAGGGGAGTCCGCTCGCGATCGCCGCCGATCCACCCCGCTGTGCGGCGCGTACCCTTTGAACGAGCCGGTCCGGAGTGAACCCGGCAGGGCCACCGGGGCCCCGACGCTCAGACCAGTCGCCGGATCTCGCCCCGAACCCGGTAGAAGCCGGCCGCCGGGTGCAGCGCGTCCACCACATAGCGTGCGCCGGCCTGCCGTATGCCGCGCGGGAACTGCACGTTCCAGTCCTGCTCGTAGCCTGTGGACACGGCGTGTACGCGCAGCCGACCGCCGACTTGTACGCATTCGACGATGATGCCGTCCGCCGGGACTGACTCGATCGTCGCCACCGCCGTCACCGAGTCGGCCGGGGTGTACGTGGGCAGCGCGGCTCGGGACTTCACGTCCACCGCGGCCGGCACGGTCCCTTGCTGGGCGGCGGCGATCGCCGCTTCGCTGGCGTCCACGCACACCAACGAGCCGTCGGTGGTGACCAGGTAGAGCCGGTCGTCCAGGTACTGCATCGACAGTGCGGACCCACCGCCCGTACCCAGCTTCCACAGGCGGGTGCCGTCGGCGTCGAAGCAGTACACGGAGGACGAGGAGTCGCCAGCGAAGACGTGCCGCCCACCCGGGGCGGTCGCACAGGAGTAGACCGCCGTATCGCACTGGTAGGTGGCTTCGACCGCGCCGGTCCTCTTCGACAGGCGCTGGACCACGTGACGTCCCGTGCCGGCGTACACGGAGGTTTCCTCCTGCCACCCGAACAGCACCCCTCCCTGGGTGCGGGTGTGCCACAACTGCTGCCCGCCGTCGGCCGCGTAAGCCGTCACTCCGTGAGAATGCCCGTGGTACACGCCGCGGTCGTCAGCACGCACCATCCACGCGGAACGCCCCTGCGACTTGCGCGACCACTGGAACTCGTCCTCGTGGTCGATGACGGTCAGTCCGCCGGCCGCGTCAGCGACGTTGAGCACGCCCTCGTGAATGTCCAACCAGAAGATGTCCACGTCTTCGGCGATGTCGTAGGCCCCGAAGGGGAGCTTGGAGGACAGGTCGTACACGGTGCCGTCGTCGCAGCCCGCGTAGATCCAGAACTCGTCTGCGACCAGGCACTTGACCCCCTCCGGCAGTGAGTAGCGCGCCAGCACCTCCCCGCTGTGGCTCAGCGTGTACACATCGCCCGCCTGGTTGCCGACCCAACAGCGGTCCTCGTCGATGTGGATGCCGAAAGCCGAGGCTCCGGTGCGAAAGCGCCACAGCACGGGGGCGGTGGAACGGGCCGTCGACGGAGCCGAGGTGACCTGCCGTCGGGTCACCGGCCGGGCGGCCCGCCTGCCCTGCACAGCCGGTGCGTACCCCTTGCGGACCTTCTCGCCGATCTTCTTCGCCGCCGCGGCCCGGGCCTTCTCGGCCGTCGGGAAGGAGGAGGTCTGGATCGCTCCGTCAGCGCCGATCCTGCCGTAGCGCACGGTGACACTGGTGCCCTCGACCACCACTTCGTAGAACTTGTGCGCGCCTCCGCCGTCCTGCGAAAGCTCCAGATAAGTCCGCTCTCCCGACGCGCTGTTGCTCGTGCTGACGGATGACATGGCACACCCCTCCCAGGGCGGATCCCGCGGAGGTGTTCCGCGGTTGATCCACTGAGAAGAACGCTAGGGGGAGGCACTGACAACGCTGGAGGCGATGAAGAACGCGCAGGCCGCGAGGGCGGCGAGGGTCCGCAGGTGGTTCCCTACCGTCCACACCCGCAGGTACTTGCGCCAGAAGGCGGCGCTCGACGGGTCCGAGGGGTCCAGCGCGGCCAGTGCGTCGTTGCGGGGGACATGGAAGGCGATGGTCCAGATCACCGAACCGAGCAGTTGGGTGAGCGCACCCGCCAGCGCCCAACCGGTGCCTGGCCCACCCCACTTCACGAGGGCCAGCACCCCGGAGGCGGTGGCCAGCGCACCGGCGCCGAGGAAGGCGGCCAGGAACCAGAAATTGATGACGGCAGCGTTGATGGCCTGCATCGCGGCGATGCCCTGCGCCGGCGGGAGCGCCCCGAGGGCTCGCATGACGCCGGTGGAGAAGGCGTAGAAGACCCCGGCCACCAGGCCGGAGGCGACAGCCGAGACGAAGACCAGGGCGAATCCGAGGGTGTTGTCCACCGGTCCAGTTAAGTCGACGACCTGCGCGGAAGGGAGGGGTCCGGGGCAGCCGGCCCGCCGGTGGCACATGATGGGAGGGTGCGGATGGAATCGATCACCTGGGACCTGCTGGCCGACCGGCTGGCCGCGCACCTGGAAGGGTTGGACGTCGCAGGCCCCTGGCTACGGGTGGCTGTCGACGGGGCCCCGGCCGCCGGAACCGGGCCGCTGGCCGGGGCGCTCGCCGAGCAGCTCCGGGTACGGGGCCGGCCGGTGCTGGTGGCCGCCGCCGACGGGTTCCTCCGCCCGGCCTCGCTGCGGTTCGAGTACGGCAGGCAGGACCTCGAAAGCTATCTCGACGGCTGGTACGACACCGCAGCGTTGTGGCGGGAGGTCTTCGACCCCACCGCACCCGCTGGCAGCGGGCGAGTCCTGCCCGATCTGTGGGACCCGGCCCGTGACCGGGCCACCCGGAGCCCGTACGTGGAACTGCCGCCCGGTGCCGTGGTGGTGCTCCACGGGCCGCTGCTGCTGAGGCACTGGTTCCCCTTCGACCTGAGCGTGCACATCCGGCTGTCGCCGGGCGCACTGGCCCGCCGTACCGAGGAACGCGAACTCTGGACCCTACCTGCCTTCGCCCGGTACGAGGAGGAGATCGGCCCGGACCGTACGGCGGACGTGGTGGTGAAGGCCGACGACCCCCGACACCCTGCTTGGAGCGGGGTGTCCCCGCGCTGATCGGGGCCTGACCGAAGGACGGGGTACGGGCCCGCCCGGATAGGTCCGGCCATCGGGCGATGCTCCGCCTTGCGCTCGTGCCACCGGACGCCGCGGGCGGCACCACCTGATGGATGCACTAGTGGCCCGGCCGGCCGCCCGGTCGGGCCACTGCGAGGGCGCCGGTACGACAGCCGGCCCGAGCGGCCTGCAGCGGGGACGCGCCCTCCAGGCGGGCCGCGAGGAACCCGCCGGTGAAGGCGTCGCCGGCGCCGGTGGAGTCCACGGCGCGTGCAACCGGCGCCGCCACCCGTCCGGTCAGCGTTCCCCCTTCCGCGACCAGGGCGCCCCGCATGCCCAGGGTCGTCACCACCAGCGGCACCCGCTGGCTCAGGGCGGCTGTGGCCTGGGCCGGGTCGGCGCACCCGGTGAGCAAGGCGGCCTCGTCCTGGTTCGGGAGCAGGACGCCGGCGCCATCGACGGCGTCGAGGAACCGATGTGGACCGAGCTCCATGAGGAATCCGGCGGAAGCGGGATCCACGCTGACCGGAATGTCGCGGTCCTGGGCCGACCGCAGGACCAGCAGGGCCAGCGCGCGACTGGCCTCGGCGAAGAACAGGTAGCCCGAGAGGTGGATGTGGGTGGTTCCTTCGAGCAGTGCGGGATCCCAGTCTGCCGTGTCCAGGCGCAGGGCCGCCCCGTTGTCGGTCAAGAAGGTCCGCTCAGCCGCCGCGTCGACCAGGCAGACCACGGTTGCCGTGGGCGCGTCTGGATCGCGTACGAGCCGCGGCTTGACTCCTGCCCGGAGCAGTTCTCCCTCGTGCCAGTCGGCCGCTTCGCCGCCCACTCGGGCCAGCAGCTCCACCTCCGCCGCGCCTTCATGGGCGGCCCAGCACGCCGCATTGGCGCCTGCCCCGCCCGGGAGGGTACGAATGCGGGCGGCGGTGTCGGTGCTTGGGCGGAGCCGTTCGGAGTACAGCGCCACGACATCGGTGACCACGTCGCCCACCACCAGGAGCCGCTCGGTCAACGCGCTGCCCATGCGCCGGCGATCGAGGCGGCCAACTCCACGTTGCCGCGCACCGCGGACAGGTTCGCCCGCAGCGAGGCCCCGTCGGTGCCCCGGACCAGGAAGTCCAGGAGGAAGGGGGTGACTGCCTGGCCGACGATGCCCCGCTCCTGGCACTCGTCCAGTGCGCGGGCCAGCACCCGGCCGTGCGTCACCGGATCGAGTTGGTCGACTTCGGCCACCGGATTGCCCACCAACAGTGCCGACTGCGGTCCGCCGAGAATGTCCTGAGCGGCCATCACCTGGGCGACTTCCTGCGGCGTGTGCACGCTCCAGTCCACGGGCTCCCCCGAATCCCGCAGGTAGAAGCCGGGGAAACGATCCGTCCCGTAGCCGAGCACTGTCACCCCGAGCGTCTCCAGACGTTGGAGCGTGGCCGGCACGTCCAGGATCGACTTCACTCCGGCGCACACCACCGTGATCCCGGTCCGCGCCAACAGCGCCAGGTCCGCCGACTCGTCCTGCGAGGCCGTCCACTGGCGGTGCACACCACCAAGGCCACCCGTCGCGAACACCCTCAGACCGGCCCGAGCGGCCAGGTAGGCGGTACCGGACACCGTCGTGGCCCCGGTGACCCGGGCGGCGAGAGCGGGAGCCAGGTCACGGTGGCCCAGCTTGCGCACCCCTTCGTCGCCTGCGATCCGTTCCAACTGGTCCTTGTCCAGACCGATGCGCGGTACGCCGTCCACCACCGCGATGGTGGCCGGCACCGCGCCGGCGGCCCGGACCAGATCCTCCAGTTCCCGGCCGACCTGGAGGTTCCGGGGGCGCGGTAGGCCGTGCGCGATGATCGTCGATTCGAGAGCCACGACGGGAAGTCCCCGCTCCTGGGCCTCACGTACTTCTTCGGACGGGACCGGAACAAACGAGTGCTGTGACATGTCCCCATCTCTGGCGCGCCCGGGGGCCCCTCAAACGCGCCGGGCCCCGTCGGCGCCGGACTGCCGGAACGGAACGCGGCGAGGACGGCTAAGGTGACCGGCCATGACGACCCAAGATCCCTCCCAGGGCCCGGCCTCCTTCGCCGTGCACATCCCAGACGCCGTACTGGAACCCGAGCCGCTCGACCCCGAGCAGATCGTCTCCGGTACTCCCGAAGTGACCGGGAAGCTGCTGTGGCAGTCACCGGACGGCAAGCAACTGCGCGGAATCTGGCAGATCACTCCGGGCGTGGTGACCGATACCGAGGCCAACGAACTCTTCGTCGTGGTCAGCGGGCGTGCCACCATCGAGATCGAGGGGGGCGAGACCTTGGAGGTCGGCCCCGGGTCGGCGTGCGTGCTCCGAGAGGGCGACCACACGAAGTGGACCGTCCACGAGACCTTGCGCAAGGCCTACCACATCAGCCTGTGAGGTTCTTGCCCGTCGCGGCGCGGCGGTCGGCGGCCGGGTGCACGCGTCCGGTGAAGAGCGCCAGCGCCGCCATCGGGACGAGCAACACCGCCCCGGCGGCGTTGAGCCAGCCGTAGCCGGCCTGGGAAACGATCAGGCCGGCCGCCGCGCCACCGATGCCGGCCGCCGCGTTCATGGTCAGGTCGGACAAGCCCTGCACCGCGGCCCGTGCCTGCTGCGGTACCGAGTCGGTCAACAGGGCGGAGCCGGACACCAGCCCCGCCGACCAACCCAGGCCGAGTGTGAAGAGGCCGAGGGCGGTCTGCCCGTGGTTCGGGCCGGCGGTGCCGGCCAGCAGCGCGGCGAGCGCGAGCAGTCCGGCGGCCAGGCCGATCACCGGCAGCCTTCCCACTCGGTCCGACAACCACCCCATCACGGGCGAGAAGGCGTACATGCCCGCGATGTGACCGCTGATCACCAGGCCGATCAGGTCCAGGCTGGCACCGTGATGGCCGAGGTCGACCGGTGTCATCACCATGATCGAAACCATCGCGGTATGGGAGACGGCGACCGTCACCAGCGCCAGTCTGGCTCGCGGCGAGGCCGCGACGGCGGCCAGGCCCGCCCGCAGCGAGCGCCCGGCGGAGGGCTGTTCACCGGCACCCAGGAGGGCGCGCGCGGTGAGCAGGGGGTCGGGGCGCAGCAGCGTGCCCACCACGCAGGCGGCCAGCAGGAAGATCCCCGCGGCCCACAGGAAGGGGCCCGCGGTCTGGGGTATGGACGTCCCAGCGAAACTGCGCCCGGCCGGCGCCGCCAGGTTGGGCCCCAGGACGGCCCCGAGAGTGGTGGCCCAGACCACGGTGGAGATGGCACGCGCCCGGTGATCTGGGGCCGCGAGATCGGCGGCGGCGAAACGGGCCTGGAGATTGGCGGAGGAGCCGGCCCCGAACGCCGCCATGCCCAAGAGCAGCAGCGGGAAGCTGTCCAGCACCGCCCCGAGTACGACCAGCCCGGCACCGGCCGCCCCGATCAGGTAGGCCAGGACCAGACCGGGCCGGCGCCCGCGCGTGGTCATCAACGCGGCGAGGGGCATGGACAGCAGGGCAGTGCCGATCACGGAGGCGGTGGGGGCCAGTCCGGAGAGTGCCTCGGTGCCGCTGACCTCCGTGGCGAGGACAGGAGCGAGGGCGATGGCGATGGGCACGCCCAGTCCGCCGAGGATCTGGCTGGTGATGAGCACGGCACTGGTGCGCCTGCGCAGGGCGGCCAGCGCCTCGGGCGCTAGGGACGTGGGGGCAGTCGCGGGCCTGGTAGTCACCAAAGGAGTGTGCCACCCCTTACGCATTCGGGGAACGGGCTCCTGTCCGGCACCGTTGTCGGTGCTCGGCCGTACCGTGGAGCCGTGGCATCCGCCCCGTCTTTGGAAGGCGGGGCGCCGGCTCACGTCGGCTGGGGAGTAGCGGTCCACCGGCTCTTACACGATCAGTACCGGCGGGGCTGAGACCAGACCGGAGGAGCATCACGCGGGCGGACTCCTTGTCCCCGGGGGCACGACCGCGCACGCGGTGCAGGTGTAGGTGTAGGTGTAGGTACGTTCCGAAAGAGGTAGCGCGTGCTTGGTTCTCGCTCCGCGCGACGCGCAGTCCACGGGGTGTGCGCGTCGATGCACGAGATGGATGTCCCATGCGTGCTTGCGGCCCATGGTGGCCTTGGCGAGGAACTTCGGCCGGAAGTCTCGACGGCGTGCCGGGCGCGGGAGAGGCCATGGGCGTCAGACGTGGTGGTGGCTGTCTCCTTGACGCCCCAGACCACAGCGAGCACCACTCCCGTCGACGGGAGCGGCTGCATCTTGGTGGCGGCGACGAAAACCGCCCTGACGGCGATCCGACTCTCCCCGCCCTGCTCCACGGCAGTCCGATTCCTCCCCGGCTGAAGGCCGGGGCATCCTCGAAGGAACCCAGTGACCCCAACGGCACAGTCCCTCGAATGGGCCATCGTCCCGAGCGCCATCGGTCCGCTCTTCCTGGCGGCGACGCCGGCGGGTCTGGTGCGGGTGGAGTTCCACGCGCACGCCGACGGCGAGGCGCGGGCGGCTGCTCTTGGCGGGCGACTCGCCCTCGTTCCGGCGCGCCCCGCACCGGGTGCCGAGGAGCGGCTCGCCGAGCCGATACGCCAACTCGCCGACTACTTCGACGGCTCCCTGCGCTCCTTCGACCTGCCGCTCGACTGGACGCTCACCAGCGGATTCAACCGACAGGTGCTCCGTGCTCTGGCCGCCGACGTCCCGTACGGGGCGGTGGTGGGCTACGGCGACCTGGCGCACCGAGTGGGTCAGCCGGGGGCGGCGCAGGCGGTGGGGGCCGCGATGGGGGCCAACCCCTTGCCCTTGGTGGTGCCCTGTCACCGCGTGGTGGAACGGGACGGCGGAATCGGAGGGTTCGGTGGGGGGCTTGAGACCAAGCGCGCGCTCCTGGCTCTGGAGGGCGTCCTGCCGCAACCGCTCTTCTGAGAGGGGCCGGTGTCCGACGGTCACGGGTGTGCGCCCTGGCGCTCAATCGTCATTGAGCGCGCGCCGGACCAGTTCGGGCTTGTTGCTGATGATGCCGTCGACGCCCCAGGCGTGCACCCGCCGAGCCGCTTCCGCCGTGTTCACGGTCCAGGTGTGCACCTCCATCGGTTTGCCGTGGGGCCCCTTGAAGGTGTGTACAGCCGCCACGTACTGCGCCGAGATGGAGGTGTGGGAGGGATTGATCCGGTCGGTGAAGGCCGCGTAGCCGCGGATCTGGTCGGGTGCGGGGGTGCCCAGATAGGCGGTGGTCAGGTCAGGCAGCTCCCGGTGCAGGGTGCGCACGCTATCGGCGCTGAAGCTCTGTACCACCAGCCGGCGGCGCAGGCGGTGTTCGCTCAGCCAGCCCGCTTTGGCCAACGCCCGTAAGGTGTCCTGCTCGATCCCCGGATAGAGACCGGGTTCCTTGAGCTCCAGCAGCAGCCCCTGGCGGTGGTGCGCCACCTGTTCGAGCAACTGCCGCAGCGTGGGCACTCGGGTACCGGCGAAGCGTGCGGAGAACCAACTGCCGGCGTCCAGCCGCGCGATCTCCGCCGCACTGAAGTCCGCCACTCGCCAGGGCGAGCGTCCGGGGAAGACCCGTTCCGCGTCGGTGGTCCGGCTCAGGGTCGTGTCGTGGATGATGACCAGTTCCCCGTCCCGGGTGCGCTGGACATCGTTCTCCACCCACCTCGTGCCCTGACGGGCAGCCGCATCCACCGCGGCGAGGGTGTTCTCCGGGGCGACGTCCACCGCCCCTCGGTGAGCGTAGAGGGTGGGCTGGCCGCTCCGGCGGGCTTGCGGTCCCGGCTCGGTCACCCTGCCCTTCCCGCTCGACGCGTCGGGGGCGCCTGCATGCCGCTGGAGGACGGCTTTCGGCGTGAAAGTGCCCTGTGGCGCGATGGCCGCAGGGCATGTCAGGCCGAGCAGGACGGCAGCGGTCACCGAGACGGATCGTACGTACATGCTGGTTCTCCTCGTATCACCGGTTGGCGGAACCGGCTCGAAGGGGTGATGACCACCGGGAGCATGCACGGGGTCAACAACGAGAGGGCTGGAAATGGCCACGAAATGAACGAATCCATTTCGACTGCCCGAGAGAAGTGGAATCCGGACTTGGGAATCTCGCCCCAGGCGGTGCGCACGAACCCCCCACACGCCTAATGTCACGTGCAACCGGGCCCGGGCCGATATGAGTTGGGTCCGGTTCTGGCTGAGCTGTGCGGGAGGGCGGGCGTAGATGTACGGCACGATCGGGTGGAGCGGGGCTGCCGGAGGGTTCGGCCAGGCCCTGGTGCCGCACCTTGCCGCCTTCCTCGTGGCGTGCCTGGGCGGTGCACTCGGCCTAGGCTGCGCCACCCGCCCCCGGCGTGCGGGGCGCGGGTACGGGCAGGTCTGGCAGTTCTTGGGGGCGACGGCCATCGCTTCGGGCGTCTGGACGATGCACTTCATCGCGACGAGGGGAGATCCGTCCGGCGGGGCGTCGCCCGGGTCCGACGCGCTGGTGGTCAGCGTGGGACTCACGGTGGCACTCCTCATGATCACGATCGGCCTCGCCATCGCGGGCCACCCGGACGGCAGTACCCTCGCACTCCTGACCGGCGGCACGATCATCGGGCTCGGCATCGCCTCCCTGCACTTCCTCGGAATTTCCCATGGCACGCCACCCGGGCGGCTGAGCTACCACATCCCGCTCGTGGCCGTGGCGGTGCTCTTCGCGGTGGCCGCCGCCACCGCCGCCCAGTGGGCCATCCGGTTCCGCTCCCGCGGACCGGTACCGGCGTTCGCCGCGGCGCTCCTGATGGGACTGGCCGGCAGCGGCATGCACCACATCGCCATGGGTGCCCTCGACGTCCCGCCGGGCACACCACAGGCCGGCGCGCCCACGGCCGGGCAGGCGGGCAGCGGCCTCCCGCTCGCGCAGGTCGGCGGGCTGGCGGTATTGCTCCTGGTCGCCGCGATCCTCTCGTTGCGCGGGCCCAGGCGCAGACCCCGGCGCATGCCGCCCCCGGTGCTGCCCCGGCTGGGTCCGCCGCACCGTTCGGCCCCCGCACCCCACCGGCCGGCACCTCGCCAACTGCACGGCGCCGGTGCGCGCTGGCACGACGGGCGGGTACGGCCCTGACCCCGAGTGTCAGTGGGGGGCCGTACCGTGGAGACATGCGGCCCGTATCGAAGATCGAACGCACGGTGGCGCCTTTCGAGGTCGTCAGCTCCTACCAGCCCAGTGGCGACCAGCCGGCGGCCATCGCCGAACTGGAGCGCCGGATCCGGGCGGGTGAGCAGGACGTGGTGCTGCTCGGCGCCACCGGCACCGGCAAGTCCGCGACCACCGCGTGGATGATCGAGAGGCTCCAACGCCCCACACTGGTGATGGCGCCGAACAAGACCCTGGCGGCCCAGTTGGCCAACGAGTTCAGGGAGCTGCTGCCGAACAACGCCGTCGAGTACTTCGTCTCGTACTACGACTACTACCAGCCCGAGGCGTATGTTCCGCAGTCGGACACCTACATCGAGAAGGACTCCTCCATCAACGAGGAGGTCGAGCGGCTGCGGCACTCCGCCACCAACTCCCTGCTCACCCGCAGGGACGTGGTGGTGGTCGCTTCGGTTTCCTGCATCTACGGCCTCGGTACCCCGCAGGAATACGTCGACCGCATGGTCCCGCTCAAGGTCGGCGAGGAAATCGACCGGGACACCCTGCTGCGTCGCTTCGTCGACATCCAGTACACGCGCAACGACATGGCCTTCGCGCGGGGCACCTTCCGGGTCCGCGGCGACACCATCGAGATCTTCCCGGTCTACGAGGAACTGGCCGTCCGTATCGAGATGTTCGGCGATGAGATCGAGGCCCTGTCCACCCTGCACCCGCTGACCGGTGAGGTCATCAGTGAGGACCGGGAGCTCTACGTCTTCCCTGCCAGCCACTACATCGCCGGGCCGGAGCGGATGGAGAAGGCCATCGCGGGAATCGAGACCGAGCTCGCGGACCGGCTCGCGGAGCTGGAGCGACAGGGAAAGCTGTTGGAGGCCCAGCGGCTACGGATGCGGACCACCTATGACATCGAGATGATGCGTCAGATCGGCTCTTGCTCGGGCATCGAGAACTACTCGCTCCACATGGACGGCCGCGAGCGGGGATCGGCGCCCCACACCCTGATCGACTACTTCCCTGAGGACTTCCTCCTGGTCATCGACGAATCGCACGTCACGGTCCCGCAGATCGGAGCGATGTACGAGGGCGACGCCTCGCGGAAGCGCACCCTGGTCGACCACGGTTTCCGGCTGCCCTCAGCGCTGGACAACCGCCCCCTGAAGTGGGAGGAGTTCCTGGAGCGTGTCGGGCAGACGGTCTACCTCTCCGCGACCCCGGGAAAGTACGAACTCTCGCGGGGCGACGGCTTCGTGGAGCAGATCATCCGCCCCACCGGCCTGATCGACCCGGAGGTCGTGGTCAAGCCCACCGAGGGGCAGATCGACGACCTCGTGCACGAGATCCGGCAGCGCACCGAGAAGGACGAGAGGGTACTGGTCACCACCCTCACCAAGAAGATGGCCGAGGACCTGACCGACTACTTCCTGGAACTGGGCATCGAGGTGCGCTACCTCCACAGCGACGTCGACACCCTGCGCAGGGTGGAGCTGCTACGGGAACTGCGCTCCGGAGAGTTCGACGTGCTCGTCGGCATCAACCTGCTGCGCGAGGGCCTCGATCTCCCCGAGGTCTCCTTGGTGGCGATCCTCGACGCGGACAAGGAGGGTTTCCTGCGCTCAGGCACCTCCCTGATCCAGACGATCGGCCGGGCCGCCCGTAACGTATCGGGTCAAGTCCATATGTACGCGGACAAGATGACCCCGGCGATGGAGAAGGCCATCGAGGAGACCAACCGGCGCCGGGAGAAGCAGATCGCCTACAACGAGGCCAACGGCATTGATCCCCAGCCGCTGAGAAAGAAGATCAACGACATCGTGGCGACCATCGCCCGGGAGGAGCTCGACACCGAGCAGCTGCTCGGCTCCGGCTACCGCCAACCCAAGGAGGGCAAGGGCGCCAAGGCGCCGGTGCCCGCCCTGGGAGGCAAGGCGGCGGGCAAGGCCGCCCAGGGCGCGCCGCTCACCGATCGGCCTGCCGCGGAACTGGCCGCAATCATCGAGGAGATGACCGAGCGGATGCGAGCCGCCGCCGCTGAGCTCCAGTTCGAGGTCGCTGCGCGCCTGCGAGACGAGGTCGGCGAGCTGAAGAAGGAACTGAGGCAGATGCGGGAGGCGGGAATCGCCTGAGAGTCCGGGGGTCCGGTCGGGCCGATCGGACCATAGGCTGTGTCTCAGGAAAGACACAGATTCCATCGGCCCTGGGCGCGTTCAGCGGAGCCGCCTAGGGTGAGGCCAGCCGTGGCTACGGCGGGTGAGCGACGCAAGGAGAGGGGACGCGCGTGACGGTCAACATGACCAAGGGACAGGCCATCAGCCTTCAGAAGGCCGACGGAGGGAAGCTGACCTCGGTCCGGATGGGCCTTGGTTGGCAGGCGGCCAAGCGGCGAGGACTGTTCGGGTCCCGCACCCGTGAGATCGACCTCGACGCCTCGGCCGTGCTCTTCGCGGACAAGCAGCTCGCCGACGTCGTGTTCTTCCAGAAGCTGGTCAGTGAGGACGGCTCCGTCCGTCACACCGGGGACAACCTGGTGGGTGGCGTCGGGCAGGGCGGAGATGACGAGTCGATCCTCGTGGACCTCCAGCGCGTTCCGGTCCACATCGACCAGATCGTCTTCACGGTCAACTCGTTCACCGGTCAGACCTTCACCGAGGTCCAGAACGCGTTCTGCCGTCTGGTGGACGAGACCAACGGCCAGGAGCTGGCTCGCTACACCCTCGACGGCGGTGGCCCCTACACGGCCCAGATCATGGCGAAGGTGCACCGGGCCGCGGGCGGTGGCTGGACGATGACGGCGCTGGGCACGGCTGCGAACGGCCGCACCTTCAAGGACCTGCTGCCGTCGATCCTGCCGCATCTGTAGACAGACCGGGAGCAGCCGAGGGGTGGGGCAGGGCAGATGGCGGCGGAACTGGTCCGGGGGCAGAACCATCCCTTGGCGCATACTCGGGTGGAGATCACGGTCGCCGCGGGTGGGCCCGTTCTGACTGCCGTCGCGCTCGGTGACGAGCAGGGCCGGCTGAGCGGCCCCGATCGCGTCGTGCACGCCGGTACGCCGAGTCCTCCAGGGGTCGAAGTGCCTTCGCAGGCCTGCGTGGAGCCGAGGCTCCTGGTGGATCTGGGCGCCCTTCACCCCTCGGTCCAGCGGGTCAGCGTGATCCTGGCACTGCCTCCTGGCGGACCCGCCGCCTTCGGCGGCACAGCCGCCCCCTTCCTCGCCGTCACGGCTCCGGACGGCTCCGAGCTCGCCAGTTACACGGTGACCGGCCTGGACACCGAGTCAGCCCTGGTGGCTCTGGAACTGTACGTGCGGGGTGGCTCCTGGAAGGTCCGTGCGATCGGGCAGGGGTACGCGGGCGGGCTGCCCGCGCTCCTCGCTGACCACGGCCTCGTGGCGGCCACCGAGCTCGCGGCCGGCCTGTTGGCCGCCGGGGCGACCCACGGGCCCGGCCCGGGTGCGCAGCGGTCCGATGCCCCCCGTACGGCAGCCCCGGCGGCCCAGGGGTCCGGGGACGTGCCCGGGGTGGTTCCGGCCGCTGGTAGCCCCTCGACGGCGCCCATCGCACACGGACTCCAGGTCCCTTCGCAGGGTGCCGCCCCGACGGCTGTGGACTACGTCCACCCCCGCCGCCGGGTTGCGCCGGCAGCCAGCACCGAGCCCTCACCGCCGGCGCCGCCTGCACCGGTGGCCGGAGACGCCGCTGGCTGGACCATGGAGGAGCGGCTGTACAACCAGGTCTGGGGGATGTTCGAGGATCTGGCCCGTACGGTTGCCGCCTACCGCAGTGCCGTCGCGTTCGCCGAGACCCGGTTGGAGCAGGAACTCGACCAGGTGCTCTCCGATCCCCGCCATCGCCTCGGTGACGGCACCGCTGCGGCGCGCGCCGCAGCGGAGGCCAAGCACGACCGACTTCTCGAAGAGGCCCGGCGGGTCCTGGATCGTGATCTTGCCCAGCTGACCGCGGAGGCCGAGGTGGTCGAGCCCGCCCTGCCGGCTGCCTTCGCCGGGTGGGGCCACCGGCTCTGGCAGTCCTATCAGCTCCCGACCCAGGCGCCGCTCGCCCTGCGCCTGGGCGACATCCATCTGCCGGAGTGTCCGACTCTGCGCATTCCCATGCTCGTTCGGCTTCCTCTGGGGCGGGGCCTGTGGATCGACAGCAGCCCGCACTCCTCGGACGCGGCGCACAGCTGGGATTCCGCGGAGCTCTCTCGGGTGGCCGTGGAGGCGGCCGTGGCGCTTGCCGTACGGATGCTGGCCGCGCACCCCGCCGGCGACTTCCGCGTACACGTCATTGACGCGGCCGGAGCTGCTGCTGTTCCGCTTGCCCCGCTCGTGGACTCGGGGGTGTTGGCCCAACCGCCCGGGCTGGGGGCCGCGGCGGTGCACACCGTGCTGAACGGACTCACCGAGCGGGTCGACCTGGTGCAGATGGCGCTGCGGGCGGGCACCTTGGAGTCCCTACCGCCCACCGTGGATCCCGCCCAACAGCTGCTGATCGTCCATGACTTTCCGCACGGCTTCGACGAACGGGCGGTGACGCAGCTGCGCTACCTCGCCGACGAGGGCCCTGCGGCCGGTGTCCATCTGTTGCTGATCGCGGACCGGGAGGACGCGGCGGGTTACGGGCCGTTGTTGGACCCTCTGTGGCGTTCACTGATGCGCTTGACGCCGGTGCCGGGCGAGCATCTGGCGGACCCGTGGGTGGGTCACGCCTGGACCTACGAACCGCTCGCGGTGCCCCCGGGAAGCCAGGTCCTGCGCGAGGTGCTCGGGGCGGTCGTGAGGGAGCGTCCCTAAGGGGTCCTTCCTCGTTCTGTCGCCGGGGGCCGTGGCAGGCCCCGCTGGGCCCGTTGAGCGGGGTTCGGCGCATCCGGGGAGGCTGGGCCTCGGCGCGGGCACCCGGGGCAGGGCCGAGCCCGGTGCCGCAGGTGGGAGGGCCCAGGTGGCCCGGTAGGAGCGGCGAGGTCCGTCGAGCGACCTTACTGCTCTGTGTCACCTCACTCGCCCGGTCTTTTGACCCTGACAACCCCACCCTTTGGGTAAAGCTTTACCTTCACCTGGTGATCCCGTTACCCTGTCTGTGCGGAGGGGAGTACTCCCACTGCGACGTGCCCGTCAGTACGGACCGCCATCGGTCCCGGGGCGTCGGCCCACAGGTGCGCTCGCGTCCTTCGGGTGGAAGAGACCTCCGGCAGCGATGACGCTGTCCTAGAGCTGGAAGCCATCTGCCGGAGGCGTAGTGGACGTTTCGTTGACCCTGTGGGTCCTGACCATCCTGGTGCTGTGTGTCCTCATCGGCGCTGATTTCTTCATCGGCCGAAAACCGCACGATGTGTCCGTCAAGGAGGCCGGCACCTGGACGGTCGTCTGGGTCGTGCTGGCGGTGCTCTTCGGTCTGGGCCTCCTGATCCTCGGTGAGCGACAGGCCTCTGGTGAGTTCTTCGCTGGCTACATCACCGAGAAGTCGCTCAGCGTCGACAACCTCTTCGTGTTCGTCCTGATCATGGCCAAGTTCGCCGTGCCCTCCCACCTTCAGCAGCGTGTTCTGTTGGTGGGCGTGTTGATCGCCCTGGTCCTGAGGGCGATCTTCATCGCCGCCGGTGCCGCGATCATCGCGAGCTTCTCCTGGGTCTTCTACATCTTCGGAGCCTTCCTCATCTACACGGCCTGGAAGTTGATCCAGGAGGCCCGTGCCGATGAGGACGAAGAGGAATTCGAAGAGAACCGCTTGCTGAAATCAGTGGAGAAGAGGTTCGGCGTTGCCGACCGCTACCACGGAACCAAGCTGTTCATCCGGGTCAACGGCAAGCGCGTGTTGACCCCCCTGATGGTGGTCATGCTGGCCATCGGTACCACCGACGTCCTCTTCGCGCTCGACTCGATCCCGGCCATCTTCGGCCTCACCCAGGACCCGTACATCGTCTTCACCGCCAACGCTTTCGCCCTGATGGGCCTGCGTCAGCTGTACTTCCTCATCGGCGGGCTCCTGAAGAAGCTGGTCCACCTCAGCTACGGCCTGTCGGTCATCCTCGGCTTCATCGGCGTCAAGCTCGTCCTGCATGCCCTGCACGAGTCAGGGGTGGCCGTTCCCGAGATTTCCATCCCCTTCTCGTTGACCGTCATCTGTGGCGTCCTGGTGATCACCACGGTGACCAGTCTGATCGCTGCCAAGCGGATGGAGTCGCAACAGCAGGAGCGTTCGATCGACGGCGACGGCGACGGCGAGGGCGAGGGCAGCAAGGCACGCACTGAGGTCTGATCCGTTACCGGGCGCGCGGGTGTAGGACACCGGCGCGGCGGGTCCGTCCCGCACCCTGGGGCTCCCCCCTGCGCCCCTGGGTGCGAAGACCCGCTCCGCCTCAGACCGGGGCGGGGGCGGGCTCCGTCCGGGCCTCTTCGCCCAGGGCGCGCGGAGCCGTCTCGGGGAGCAGGGCGAAGCACGCCAGGGACAGCAGTGCGATGCCGGTGAGGTAGGCGGCCACGCCCCATGGCGGTCCGCCTTCACCCGCGAGGGCGGTGGCCACGATCGGGGTGAGTGCCCCGCCCAGCACCCCGCCCAGGTTGTACCCGACCGCCGCCCCGGTGCAGCGCAGCCGGGGCTCGTACAGCTCCGGCAGGTAGGCGGCAACCACCGCGAACATGGTGACCATCGACATCAGCGCGCCCGGGAAGCCGAGCGTCATGAGCAGGGGTTTGGCGCTCTGGAGCAGGGCCACCATCGGGAACATCCACAGTGCGCTGGTAGCGCACCCCACCAGGCACAACGGTTTACGCCCGAAGCGGTCGCTGAGCATGGCCAGAATCGGAGTGGCCGAGCCCTTGATGGCCACTGCGATCATGATGCAGGCGAGCATCGTGGTGCGGTCGACACCCAGGTTCTCGGTCGCGTAGGCCAGCGACCAGGTGCTGACCGAGTAGAAGACGGCATAGCCGACCGCCAGTGCCCCGGCGGTCAGGAGGACCAGCCGCCAGTGGCCGCGTGCCACCTCGGCCAGTGGGGCACTGGCCCGCTCGCCCCTGGCCGCCAGCTCACGGAACTGCGGGGTCTCCTCCAGGGAGCGCCGCAGCAGTAGGCCGCCCAGCGCCAGCAACCCGGCCGCCCAGAAGGGCACTCGCCAACCCCAGGAGCGGAACTGGGCGTCGGAGAGCCCCGCGGAGAGGCCCAACATCACGCCGTTGGCCAGCAGGAAGCCCAGCGCCGGGCCGATCTGCGGAAAGCTCGACCACAGCCCGCGCCGTCCGGCCGGTGCGTGTTCAGCGGTCAGTAGTACCGCGCCGCCCCATTCGCCGCCGAGGCCGAAGCCTTGGAGGAAGCGCAGGACGAGCAGGGCGATCGGTGCGGCCATCCCGATCGAGGCGTAGGAGGGGACACAACCAACGGCGACGGTGGCCGACCCGGTCAGTACCAGGGAGGCGAACATCACCGGCCGTCTGCCGAAGCGGTCGCCGACGTGCCCGAAGAGCATCGAACCGAGAGGACGGGCGAGGAAGCCGACGGCGAAGGTGCCGAAGGCCGCGAGGGTGCCGGCGAGAGGGGAGAAGGTCGGGAAGAACAGCGGCCCGAGGACCAGGGCAGCGGCCGTCCCGTACACGAAGAAGTCATAGAACTCGATGGCGGTGCCGGCCAGCGAGGCCAGAGCCAGTCGCAGCGGGCCGGGTGCGGAACGCCGGGGGATCGGCACCGGTGGGACGGCGGGCGGGGGCGGCTGAGGCGGGGGAGCCTGAGCAGGTGTCATGGAGGACGATGGTGCCAAAGTCGCGGGGTGCGGCCCGGTACCGGCGTACAGGACGCGCCAAACCGGTGACCCCTGTGCGAGAAGTGGGGGGCGTACGGGAATCCTCCCGCACGCCCCCTCGCCGGTGTGCTCCGTCGGCGGGTCCGTCACCAGCCGCGGGCACGCCACTTCGCGAGGTGCACCCGGATCTCTGAGGACCAGCGCAACCGCTGACGGGGCGCCAACCGGCAGATGGGCGACCTGCGCACGTTCCCCGAGGAGAACGGTGGGAGGTCGGCAGTGAGTACATCGACAAGACGTCTCCGCCCACTCGGTGAGGAACGCCCTGAGTAGGAGCGGCTGATGGTCGACGCCATCGAGGGGCCGCCAAGCAGCCGGGGGGACGACGTGACCATGGTGGGGGGCCGCCTCCTGGCCGTCGTCCTCAACGCAGCCCCGGACGACGCGCTCCGTCGGCCATGACGCCCCCGGAGCGCCGAGACGCAACGACCGCCCCCGCCCCCGCTTCGGCTTCGAGCGGGGGCGGTCGCGCGTTGGACTGTCACCAGCCGCGCTCGCGCCACTCCGCCAGGTGCGGACGCTCGTTGCCGAGGGTGGTGTCGGAGCCGTGGCCGGGGTACACCCAGGTCTCGTCGGGCAGTTCGCCGAACAGTTTGCTCTCGACGCCGTCGAGGAGGCTGGTGAACGCGGCCGGATCCTCATGGGTGTTGCCGATCCCCCCGGGGAAAGGCGGCACCACGGGCAACGGCCTGGCGCCCTAAGACCATCGCCGTGAAAGGTCGACCTGACCAGGAAGTCGAAGCCGGGAGGCAGGGGCGCTGCGCCCGGCGCTGCCGGACCGGCACTCGCCCCGGGGTACCGGAAGACTGCTCACCCCACCCCGCTCCAAAGCCCTGCAGCGGGCCGAAAGCGGCCTTGGGGGAAGGCGTCCTCGCAGCCCCCCAGCAAGGTCGACCGGCCCGCCCAGGCCCGCCCGCCCGCCGCCGAGAGCACTGGGTGTAGCGCATTCGGCTGGGGCTGCGACCAAAGTCGGTTGTGATCACTGGATCTGATGAGGCGCGCTGGCGCACGGTCACGCTCAGCTCTAGGGTGATCGCGCTGCGCGATGGTGTCGCGCTTTCACAGATCGGGTTCTCATGAGGTTTGGGCAGCAGCCCCTTTCCCGGCTCGCGTCCCGGCTCGCCGTCTGCGCTGCGGCGGCCGGGCTCGCGATGTCGGCCGCCGTGCCGGCGCAGTCCGCCCCCAGCGCTCCGGGCGTGCCCTCGGCTCCACGGCTGGCCGATGTCGAGATTGTGCAGACGACCGAGACCGTTGGTGACTACCAGAAGGTGCGTGCGTTCTGCCCGGACAGGAAGGTCGTCATCAGCGGTGGCGCTGAGGCGAAGGCGGACGGCTCCCACAACGAGTCCCTGGCTGTGGTCTCCAGCTACCCGGAGTTCTTCCCCTGGCAGGAGGAGTCAACGCTCTGGGTCGCCAGCGCCCGGAACTTCTACGGGCAGCCCACCACCGTCACCGCCTGGGCGGTGTGCGCTACGCGTCCCAGCGGCTACGAGGTCGTGCAGACGCCGTTTTCCCAGGTGCCGGTCGACCAGCCGGTCACGGCTTCCTGCCCGGCAGGCAAGGTCGCGCTCGGCGGCGGAGGCGACATCGAGGGCGACAGGAGCGCCCTGAACAAGTCGTACCCGGCCGCGTTCGACTCGTCCGGGCAGCCCAGCCAGTGGGTGGTGGCGGGCCGGAAGGGCGAGAACACCACGGTTGGTGTCGTCGCCACCGTGACGTGCGCTGACCCGCTCCCTGACGTCACCTGGTCGACGGGGAAGGCGACGTCGAACAGCCCGGTCGGCGGGTTCCTCGCGTGTAAGGACGGCCGACAGGTCGTGAGCGGTGGCGCCTCTGCGAACGGACGGGAGACCGTCCTGACCGCGTCGAGGCCCGGCCTCCAGAAAGAGGGCGCTGTCAGTGACGGCTGGTGGGGCCAGGCAGGCAGCTTCTACGAGCCGTTCGAGGCCCAGGTGTACGTGATGTGCACCAGCCGGTAGCGGGCCCGGCAAGAGCCTAGGAGGGCCCGCAGACCTTGACCGGTCATGCGGGCCCTTTGCTGTGCCGGGCGCGGGCCGGGACGGTCTTGCGGAGCGTGGGCCGGGGCCAACGCGTTGAGGCTGCCGGCTGCGCCGCGTCCTCCAGGCCCCGTGGCGCAGCCGTGCGAAACCAGTCACCGTTGGACGGTCACCAGCCTCGTGCGCGCCACTCCGCGAGGTGGGGCCGCTCAGCGCCGAGCGTGGTGTCGTCGCCGTGGCCGGGGTACACCCAGGTCTCGTCCGGGAGAACGCTGAACACCTTGGCCTCCAGGTCGTCCATGAGGGAGGTGAACTCCTCCGACTGTGTTGTCCGACCAGGACCGCCGGGGAACAGGCAGTCACCCGTGAACACGTGTGGGTGCCCGTGCGGATCGTCGTAGACCAGTGCGATCGAACCAGGTGTGTGCCCCACCAGGTGGCGGGCCGTGAGCCTGACCCGGCCGACGCTGATCACGTCGCCGTCGTCGACCGGTACGTCGGTGGCGACCGGGATGCCCTCGACGTCCGCGCGCCCCGCGTAGGTGCGGGCGCCGGTGGCCGTGACCACCTCGGCCAGCGCCTGCCAGTGGTCGCCGTGCTGGTGGGTGGTGACCACCGCTGCGATGCCGTCGTCGCCGATCAGGCTCAGCAGCGTGGCCGGCTCGTTCGCCGCGTCGATCAGCAACTGCTCGCCGGTGGCTCGGCAGCGCAGCAGGTAGGCGTTGTTGTCCATCGGGCCGACCGCGACCTTGGAGATCATCAGGTCGGCGAGTTCATGCACGTCGGCGGGTCCGCCGACCTTCACCGCTCCGGTGTACGTCATGACCGCAGCCTATAGCGGGGGCAGGGCGGGAAGCGGGCCGTCCGTGGTGACCAGGGCTGCTCCCTTGTCACCCCGCCCACTGAGCCAGGCGAGCAGTTCGGCGGGGGTGCCGCTGAGGCGTGCCGGAGTGCCGGTCGATCCGCCGGTCTGCCACTGCCGGCCGTCGGTGGCGGTGAGGATCACCGGAGGCACGTCGGCGTGCCCCGACCAGCGGTCGGCGAGGAAGCGGATCTCCCGGCTGGTGAACTCCTCCGACAGATCTCCGAGTTCGTAGCCGATGCCGAGGTCTACGTGGTGGAGTTCCACCTCGATCAGCCTGCGGAAGAGCACGTTGGCGGCGGTGTCGGTGACTCCGTTGCGCAGTTCCACCGTGCGTGACCAGTCGGCCGGTACGGACGCGGTGAGCCTGATGCGCTCATGGCTTTCGTGGAGGTCGGTGAGGTGTTCCGACAGCGGGCGGGCGGCGCCGCGTGCGATGTCGGCCTCCCGGGCTTCCGCGCTCGCGTACATAGGCCGGCCCTCCAGGACGTTCACCAGGGCGTCCGCATTGCGCGCGAGGTGGGCGAGGACGTGGCCGCGAGTCCACCCCGGGAGCCGTGACGACTCGCCGAGCGCAGCGTTGTCCAGTTTGCCGACCGCGGGGAGCAGCCGGTCCATGGCTTCCTGTAGCAGTTGCAGGTCGTGCGCATGATCACTCATGCCGCCGACGATAGCGCCGCCACCCGTTCGGGTGAAGGATTCCCTTGGTCGCCCTAATTCGAATGCGCGTGCTATAGGCTCGGTTGTCCAACCGCGGATACACCGCTGAGGTGACCCCCATACCCTGGGACGGGGGCCTGCTTCCCCCCGTCTCTCAAGAAAGGTGCGGACCGGCGTGGCCGACCGTCTCATCGTTCGTGGCGCTCGCGAGCACAATCTGAAGAACGTCTCGCTCGACCTGCCCCGCGACTCGCTCATCGTCTTCACGGGACTCTCCGGGTCGGGCAAGTCCTCCCTCGCTTTCGACACGATCTTCGCCGAGGGGCAGCGTCGCTACGTGGAGTCGCTCTCCTCCTACGCGCGTCAGTTCCTCGGCCAGATGGACAAGCCGGACGTCGACTTCATCGAAGGCCTCTCCCCGGCGGTCTCCATCGACCAGAAGTCGACCTCGCGCAATCCGCGCTCGACGGTCGGCACGATCACCGAGGTCTACGACTACCTGCGCCTGCTGTTCGCACGCATCGGGAAGCCGCACTGCCCGCAGTGTCGTCGCCCCATCTCCCGTCAGTCCCCGCAGGCGATCGTCGACCGGGTGCTGGAGCTGCCCGAGGGGAGCCGTTTCCAGGTCCTCTCCCCGCTGGTGCGCGAACGCAAGGGCGAGTTCGTGGACCTCTTCGCGGACCTCCAGACCAAGGGGTACAGCCGGGCCCGGGTGGACGGCGAGACCATCCAGCTCAGCGAGCCGCCGCAGCTGAAAAAGCAGGAGAAGCACACGATCGAGGTGGTGGTCGACCGCCTCACCGTAAAGGACAGCGCCAAGCGCCGCCTGACCGACTCGGTGGAGACCGCCCTCGGGTTGTCAGGCGGCATGGTCATCCTCGACTTCGTCGATCTGACCGAGGACGATCCCGAGCGTGAGCGGATGTACTCCGAGCACCTCTACTGCCCCTATGACGACCTGTCCTTCGAAGAGTTGGAGCCCCGCTCCTTCTCCTTCAACTCGCCCTTCGGAGCCTGCCCGGACTGCACCGGCATCGGCACCCGGATGGAGGTGGACCCGGAGCTGATCATCCCGGACGAGGACAAGTCCCTCGACGAGGGCGCCGTCTCCCCGTGGTCCCTCGGGCATACCAAGGACTACTTCGCCCGACTCGTGGGCGCACTCGCCGAGGAGTTGGGCTTCCGCACCGACATCCCGTGGGCGGGGCTTCCACAGCGGGCCAAGAAGGCTTTGCTCCATGGTCACAAGACGCAGATCGAGGTCCGCTACCGCAACCGCTACGGGCGCGAGCGCGCCTACACCACCTCCTTCGAGGGGGCCGTGCCCTTCGTCAAGCGGCGCCACTCCGAGGCCGAGAGCGACTCCAGCCGCGAGCGCTTCGAGGGCTACATGCGGGAGGTGCCCTGCCCCACCTGCGAAGGCACGCGACTGAAGCCGATCGTGCTGGCCGTCACCGTGATGGAGCGGTCCATCGCCGAGGTCTCGGCGATGTCGATCAGTGAGTGTGCCGACTTCCTCGGTGAACTGCGGCTGGACGCCCGGGACAAGAAGATCGCCGAGCGGGTGCTCAAGGAGGTGAACGAGCGACTGCGCTTCCTGGTCGACGTCGGCTTGGACTACCTCTCACTCAACCGCGCGGCCGGCACCCTCTCCGGCGGCGAGGCGCAGCGCATCCGCCTGGCCACCCAGATCGGTTCCGGGCTGGTGGGAGTGCTCTACGTCTTGGACGAGCCTTCCATCGGGCTCCACCAGCGCGACAACCACCGTCTGATCGAGACGCTGGTGCGGTTGCGCGACATGGGGAACACCCTGATCGTCGTCGAGCACGACGAGGACACCATCAAGGTGGCCGACTGGATCGTGGACATCGGCCCCGGTGCCGGAGAGCACGGTGGCAAGGTCGTGCACAGCGGGTCGCTTCAGGATCTGCTGGTCAACGCCAAGTCCATGACTGGCCAGTACCTCTCCGGCAAGAAGTCGATCGTGACTCCGGACCTGCGGCGCCCCGTGGACCCCGAACGCCAGCTGACCGTGCGCGGAGCGCGGGAGAACAACCTTCGCGATATCAACGTCTCCTTCCCCCTCGGGGTGCTGACCGCCGTCACCGGGGTCTCCGGTTCCGGTAAGTCCACCTTGGTCAACGACATCCTCTACACCCACCTGGCGCGGGAGCTGAACGGTGCTCGGGCCGTCCCGGGGCGCCACACCCGCGTGGACGGCGACGAGCTCGTCGACAAGGTGGTCCATGTGGACCAGTCGCCCATCGGTCGCACCCCGCGGTCCAACCCGGCTACGTACACGGGCGTCTTCGATCATGTCCGTCGCCTCTTCGCGGAGACCATGGAGGCGAAGGTCCGCGGCTACCTCCCGGGGCGCTTCTCCTTCAACGTCAAGGGCGGGCGCTGCGAGAACTGTTCCGGCGACGGCACCATCAAGATCGAGATGAACTTCCTGCCGGACGTCTATGTCCCGTGCGAGGTCTGCCACGGGGCGCGCTACAACCGTGAGACCTTGGAGGTCCACTACAAGGGCAAGTCCATCGCCGAGGTGCTGGACATGCCGATCGAGGAAGCCCTGGACTTCTTCGAGGCGGTGCCCACCATCGCCCGTCATCTGCGCACACTCCACGAGGTGGGCCTCGGATACGTGCGGTTGGGCCAGTCAGCCCCCACCCTCTCGGGCGGTGAGGCGCAGCGGGTGAAACTGGCGAGCGAACTTCAAAAGCGCTCCACGGGCCGGACCGTTTACGTCCTGGACGAGCCGACGACCGGGCTGCACTTCGAGGACATCTCCAAGCTGATCAAGGTACTGTCCGGCCTGGTCGACAAGGGCAATTCGGTGATCGTCATCGAGCACAACCTGGACGTCATCAAGACTGCGGACTGGGTGATCGACATGGGCCCCGAAGGCGGTTACGGAGGTGGCCTGGTGGTCGCCGAAGGCACCCCCGAAGAAGTCGCCTCGGTCGGCACCAGCCACACGGGCAAGTTCCTGCGCGACATCCTGGGCGCGGACCGGATCAGCGACGCGGCTTCGCAATCGGCTCGTAACGGCGGCACCAAGGCGCCGGCGCGCAAGTCCACGGCCAAGAAGACCACCGCGAGCGCTCCCAGGAAGACGACCGCCGCCAGCACCACAGCGGCGAAGAAGGCCACCGCGAAGGTCGGCGCCAAGAAGTCCGCGACCAGGACCACGGCCGCGAAGAAGACCGCGACCAGGGCCAAGAAGGCCTGACTCCGCCAAGAAGGCCTGCCCCGTCACCGTCATCCGCCAGCGCCGCCGTGCAACACCGAGTGGTGGGCCGGCTCGTACCTGCCGTACGGGCCTGCTCACCGCCCTGTGGGTGGGGTTCACCGGGCGTTCCACCGCGGTCTCCTCGAAGGGTCCCGGTGTGACCGCGGTGGGCGACGGGCGCAGGTCAGACCATCAGCGTGATCGGATGGATCTCGTCGGCGGCGTGCCCGGTCTTCTCGTGGATGCGCTGCACTGCCTCTGCGGACGGAGCCTGGGACAGGCAGTACACCGTTCCGGACTCCGGGTCGGCCCAGGCCTTCTCGAAGTGGACGCCCTCCTGCTTCTCGATCGCCAGGTCCGCCTGGTGAGCCTCTTTCAACTGGTCGGCCGTGATTCCCACCATCCCGTGGTGAACATCCATGTACATGCCCATGATTTCCGCACCTCCGGTCGCTGCACCCCCTCGCCTTCCATGGTGCTCCGCCGGTCTGCCGCCGGCGCGGTGGAGCAGGGGCCGCTAGGTGCTCGTCACTCCAGTTCGGTCGCGTACGGGGGGTGGGCGCCCGCGCGGGAACAGGCCAGCGCCGCAGCCCGGCAGGCATAGTCGAGGACGTCGGTCCAGGCAGCTTCGTCCAAGGCGGCCAGCGCCGGCCGGGAGAGTGCCGCCCGGTCGGACAAGCGGTGCAACAGGGCTGCGTTGACGGTGTCGCCGGCTCCGATCGTGTCAGCCACTTCCACCGGTGCTGCCGGCACTTGGTAGTGAGCGCCGTCTCGGGTGTGGACAGCCATCCCTGCGGCGCCCCGGGTCGTCACCACTGCCTCGGGACCGGCGGCCAACCAGTCCTGTACGGATCCGTCGAGCCAGGCGGCGTCCTCGGTGGACAGCTTCAGCAGGCACACGTGCGGAAGCCAGCCGTGGAAGCGGCGCCGGTACGCATCGGGATCGGAGATCAGAGCGGGCCTGATGTTCGGGTCGAGCAGTGTGAAGACACCACGCGCCGCTTCCCGGCGCAGCAAGGCCTGGTAGGCGCTCGCTCCCGGTTCCAGGACTAGCGCACAGGTGCCCAGGGCCAGTGCGCCCACCTGTTGCGGCAGCTCGGCGGGAAGGGCGAACAGTCGGTCGGCACTGCCCTCGGCATAGAACTCGTAGGCAGCCGAGCCCTGCGGGTCCAGGGACGGTACCGCCAAGGTGGTTGGCTCGGGTCCGCGCTGGACGAGTGAGAGGTCCACGCCGTCGGCGAGCAGCCCGGCCAGCAGTGCTTCCCCGAAGCCGTCCGTGGAGACGCGGGAGCAGAAGGTGGTGGCGGACCCGAGTCGGGCCAGTGCCCGTGCGGTGTTGTAGGGCCCCCCGCCCGGCCGCGGGGCCAGTGCGGGCAGCCCGCCGGGCCCGGCCGGGTGCGGCCCCGGGGGGAGGGGAACCAGGTCGATCAGGGCCTCACCGGCGACGACGATCACGCGGGGACGGTACCCCACGGGCTCGGGCGCGAGCCCGGGTAAGGTCGGGACATCCCCGCCTCACTCCGAAATCGTGGAGAACCGATGCCTGCGCAGCCAGCCGCCCGCCGTACCGTGCTGAAGGGAGCCGCCGCCCTGGCCGGTGCCACGGGGACGGCTTTCACGCTGGCCGGATGTTCCACCGCGACCAACAGCGGCGGAACCAGCCCTGCCACACCCACCGCACCGGTGGACCTCGGCGCCGCGGACGAAGTACCGGTGGGCGGTGCCAAGCTCTACCGAGAGCGGAAGTTGATAGTCAGCTGCCCGGCTGAGGGGCAGTACGTGGCGTTCAGTGCCCAGTGCACGCACGCCGGCTGTGTTCTGGACAAGATCGAGGACGGGGAGGGAAACTGCCCCTGCCACGGAAGCCGTTTCGATGTGGCCACCGGCAAGGTACTGCGCGGCCCGGCCACCGCCGCGCTGCCGCCCGTCGAGGTGCGCGCCGAGGGCGGCAAACTGATCGCGGGACCCGCCCGGAGCTGAGCCCGGTGGGCAACGGTTGGGGCGGACCGCCAGAAGCCACCCCCGAATCCGCTTGCAGGCCCGCTCATCCGCGTACCATCCTCCGAGCATGGACATTCCCCAACGGGTGATCGAACTGGACGACCTCACGTTGCGCGCGTTCAACGGCGTGGCGGACCTTCCGGAGCTCTTCCAGGTCATCGAGGAGTCGCTGGAGCATCTGCGCCCGTGGATGCCGTGGGTCGCCGAGCACAGCCTGGCCCGGACGACCGCCTTCCTGGACGGTCGCGCACAGTGTTGGGCCAGCGGCGAGGAGTTCACCTACGCGATCGTCCGGGAGGGGGCTCTGGTCGGTGCCTGCGGACTGCTCCGGCACGATGACACCCCACCGGACACCCGCGAGATCGGCTACTGGTTGCACCCGGCCGCCACCGGCCGCGGCGTGGCCACCCGGACCGCCCGCGCTCTCGCCGAACAGGCTTTTCGGCTGCCTGGTGTCGACCACGTCGAGATCGTCCACGATCCCGCCAACACCGCCAGTGGCGCCGTTCCGGCCCGACTCGGGTTCACCCCCTACCTGCGGCGCCCCGCTGAGCCCTTGGCCCCGGCCGAAACCGGTGAGGTCCAGATCTGGCGGCTGGATCGTGGCCGGGCGAGGCCGCTAGCCCCAGTCCCAGTCGATTCCCAGGATGCCCCGCCGTACCCCCGTTTCCACCAGGTGCACCGTCCGATGACGGCCGCTGGGCGTGAGGTCGAAGACTTCGGTTCGGGCCGCTCCTGAGGAAGCCTGGGCGAACCGACGGCAGCGCATCGGCAGGGCCCGTTCGTCGAAGCCGATCTGGAGGACGTACTGGCCCCCTGCGTAGTTGAACCCACGGAGGTACTCGGTGCTGGGGCCGCCGGTCCCGTCCTCGAAGCGGTAGCGGAAGAAGTGGGTATCCCCGGTCCGCAGCCGCGTGTCGAAGAGTAGTTCGGCGACTACGACCCCGGTCCGGTGATGGTGTCTGACTCGTCCGGCGCGACAGTTCTCGTCGGCCCGCACCGCCACTCGCGCCGGGTCACAGCCAGGGTCGCCGTGGTGAATCGCCAGATAGCGGTCCACGCCTTCGCGGTGGGCCCGCACCACTTGTTGGGAGTCACGCACCCGCAGTTCGCGCCGGGCACCGATGCTCACCCGCTCGTGGTGCCCCACGGTGTGCAGCCCGCCGTCCACTGGTGCTTCGAGCGCCTTGAGCAGTTCGTGCAGGGCGTCGGCGACGCTGACCAGCGACCGGTAGGGGCGGGCCGGCGGGCGTGGGTCGGGCGGCTTAAGGAGCCGCAGCAGCGTCTCCGGGGGCAGCTCAAGGATCTCCTCTAGGGCCCGTACGGCTTTGAGCGACTCGGCTCGCTGCGGTCGCCTGGCACCCTGCTGCCAGTAACAGAGGCTGGTGACGCCGACCTTGATGCCGCGGTTCGCCAGGTGGTGCTGGACCCGTTGGAGGGGCAGGCCGCGGGAGGAGAGGGCGGCGCGCAGCGCGAGGTGGAAGGGGCCGACCCTGAGTACCTGATCGAGTTCCTCGCCCATCGGTTCCGGCGGGGTCCTCCTGGCCTCGGGGAGGTCTTGCGTCCACCGCATCGGGGCTCCTCTGTGAACGTTCACCTACAGCGGGGGCCGCACGTGTGCCCGGAACTGCTTGGGCTGGTGGCGCTCCGGTTGGCGTTCACATTTCGATCTCACCGTTCACACTGCCATGGCACATGTCATTCAAGCGCGTTGACCTCATCACGACAACACCTTGATGCTCCTGCACAGCGTCCGGACGCGCTCCTCCGATCCCCAGGCCCCCACACGGGAGGAACGCGATGCGCAAGCGAAACAGACGGCTGGTCCCAGCAGCCGTACTCACCGTGCTGCTGTCCGCCCTGCCCACCGCCGTGGCCACCGCCAGTGCCGCGACGGGCCCGCAGAGCGGACCGTACACACCGCCGACGGCAGCCGCCCCGGCCGTGCCGACCCCCGCGCCAGCCGTCGATCGTCCGGCGCTCCCCACCGCCGTCGCCGACCGCCGACTTCCCATCACCATGCAGGCCCAACAGAAGTCCAACTGGTGCTGGGCGGCAGCCGGAAACACCATCGCCACCTGGTTCGGTCGCAACTACACCCAGAACCAGTTCTGCAACGCCGCCTTCCACCGCCGGCAGGGCTATGAGTGCCCCAACAACCAAGCCACACTGGGCAACGTCCAGAACGCTCTGGACTGGGCCGGCATCAACCCCGGCTCCTACGTGTCCGGATGGCTGCGTTACTCCACCGTGCAGACCGAGATCAATGCCGGCCGCCCGATCGAGACCCGCATCCAGTGGTCCGGTGGGGGTGGTCACATGCACGTGCTCTACGGCTACGACACCGACGGCAGCTACGTCTACTGGGGTGACCCCTGGCCCTCGAACTACCGCTACAACTGGGCCTCGCACGCCTGGTACGTGAACAACAGCACCTTCTCCTGGACCCATTCCCTCTACCGGATCGGGGCGTGAGAGCCATGACCAGAGCAGCGCCCACGGCCGTGGTACTCACAGCCCTTGCGGCTGCCCTGCTCGGCCCGGCCCAGCAGGCCTTCGCCGGCGACGCGCAGCCCCTGCCGGTGACCGCGCAGAGCCGTGTCGCCGCGCGCCAAGCGGCAGCCTCTCCCGCGACCTTGGCCACCCTGTCGCGGTTCTTCGCCCGTGAGGGCAGGGTGTCGATCGAGGCTGCCCGCCCCCGTATCGAAGGCACGACGGTGGCGGTTCACTACCTGTCACCCGACTTCGTGGCGGGCAAGGCCGGTGCCCCCGTTGCCAGGTTGGAGTTCCTGGCCAGCAAGGCGGTCTCGGCGGACGGACAGCTGGCCACCCTGTGGACGGTCGCGACGGGCGGTCGTTGGGAGGTGGTGAACATCGCCACCGGCGACGAGGAGTTCCGCTATGCCGCGCGGGGTGCGGCCAAGCTCCCGGGTGGGACCGTCTTCAGGGAGCCCCAGACCGACTCCTGGTTCGTGGTCAGGGACACCCGAGTACTACCGCTGGACCAGGATGCGGTCCGGGCCGTCGGGGCGGATGGAACCACCTTGGCCGCCTACCGGGCCAGGGTGACCGAGGCCTACGGCGACAGACGGCCCGGCTCGCCCTATGCCCGGTCCGGCCGGGCGGGCGGCCCCCCACCTGCGGTGGCGAGCGCCGACGCCGCGTTCGAGGACCCGGGCTACGACCTGCCGGCCGCCGCGGGAGCGGCGGCCGGGGCATTGGCTCTCGGAGTGCTCCTCGCCCTCCTCGGGCGACGTGTCCGGCGTGGTCGGATGAAGCCGTGACCTTCGGTTGAAGCCGGGGCAAAGCCCTGACGACCGGGCCCGGCGCCGGGCCCGGTCGTCAGAGCCCGCAAGTAGGGTGGGAACATGGCCGACCCTTCCAGCTACCGCCCCAAGCCGGGCCAGATCCCGGACTCTCCGGGTGTCTACAAGTTCCGCGACGAACACCGGCGGGTGATCTACGTCGGGAAGGCCAAGAGCCTGCGTCAGCGGCTCGCCAACTACTTCCAGGACGTGGCGGGCCTGCACCCGCGCACCCGCACGATGGTGACGACCGCAGCCTCCGTCGAATGGACCGTGGTGTCCACTGAGGTGGAGGCGCTCCAGCTCGAATACTCCTGGATCAAGGAGTTCGACCCCCGGTTCAATGTCAAGTACCGCGACGACAAGAGCTATCCGTCCCTCGCGGTGACTCTGGGCGAGCAGTACCCGCGGGTCCAGGTGATGCGCGGCCCGAAGAAGAAGGGGGTGCGCTACTTCGGACCGTACGCGCACGCCTGGGCGATCCGTGAAACCGTCGACCTGATGCTGCGGGTGTTCCCCGTCCGTACCTGTTCCGCCGGGGTGTTCAAGCGGTCCAAGCAGATCGGCCGTCCTTGTCTGCTCGGCTACATCGGTAAGTGCTCCGCTCCGTGCGTCGGTCGGGTCACCCCGGAGGAACACCGTGAACTGGCCGAGGAGTTCTGCGACTTCATGGCCGGTCGTACAGGCACGTACCTGCGCCGCCTCGAAGGGCAGATGCGCGAGGCCGCCGAGGAGATGGAGTACGAGCGGGCGGCCCGGCTGCGCGACGACATCGAGGCCCTGCGCCGCGCCATGGAGAAGAACGCCGTGGTCCTCGCGGACGCCACCGATGCCGACCTGATCGCGGTGGCCGAGGACGAGCTGGAGGCGGCCGTCCAGATCTTCCACGTCCGTGGCGGCCGGGTACGCGGTCAGCGCGGCTGGGTCACCGACAAGGTCGAGGCGGTGGACACCTCGGGTCTGGTGGAGCACGCCCTGCAGCAGCTTTACGGGGAGGAGCACGGCGAGGGGGTTCCCAAGGAGGTCCTGGTGCCGGCCCTGCCGGAGGACGAGGTGGCCGTCGCGGCCTGGCTCGCCGGGCGCCGCGGTTCCGCAGTCTCCCTGCGGATACCGCAGCGGGGCGACAAGAAGGACCTGATGGAGACGGTCCGTCGCAACGCGGTGCAGTCCCTGGCGCTGCACAAGACGAAGCGGGCCAGCGATCTGACCACCCGCTCCCGTGCCCTGGAGGAGATCGCCGAGGCGCTGGGGCTGGACGGCGCGCCGCTGCGCATCGAATGCTTCGACATCTCCCATCTGCAGGGGCAGGACGTGGTCGCCTCGATGGTGGTTTTCGAGGACGGCCTGGCGCGCAAGAGCGAGTACCGGCGCTTCCAGGTCAAAGGCTTCGAGGGGCAGGACGACGTCCGTTCCATGCACGAGGTGGTCTCGCGCCGTTTCCGCCGCTACCTCCAGGAGAAGCTGAAGACCGGCGAGTGGTCCCCGCAGGAGGACGTCGCCCAGCCCAGCGACCCGGCTGACCAGGCAGCCGATGACGAGGGCCGTCCCAAGCGGTTCGCCTACCCGCCTCAGCTGGTGGTGGTGGACGGCGGCCAACCACAGGTGGCCGCGGCCCAGCGGGCGCTGGAGGAACTCGGCGTGGACGACGTGGCCGTCTGCGGACTGGCCAAGCGGCTGGAGGAGGTCTGGCTGCCCGGCGAGGACGACCCGGTGGTGCTGCCGCGCAGTAGTGAGGGGCTGTATCTGCTGCAGCGGGTGCGCGACGAGGCCCACCGCTTCGCCATCCAGTACCAGCGGGGCAAACGGGGCAAGAGGCTGAAGAGCAGCCCGCTGGATGCGGTGCCGGGGCTCGGGGAGACTCGTAAGCAGGCACTGATCAAGCACTTTGGTTCGGTGCGGAAGCTGCGGCAGGCGACAATCGAGGAGATGTGTGAGGTCCCGGGCGTCGGACGCAAGACCGCCGAGACCGTGGCCACCGCGCTCGCGCAGGCGGCCCCCTCCGCACCTGCGGTGAACACCGCGACAGGAGAGATCATTGAAGAGGAGGCGCCGGCCGTTGCCGGAGCCTTGCGTGACCGGGGGACCGACCTGGGGGCTGAGCGATGAGCGGGGCCAAGGACATGACTGAGCACGACCGAGACGGAGAACAGGTGAGTACGGGCACGAGTGCGGAGGCCAACGACGCCTCCGAGGCGATCATCCCGGAGCTGGTGATCATCTCCGGCATGTCCGGGGCCGGCCGCAGCACCGCGGCGAAGTGCCTGGAGGACCTCGGCTGGTTCGTGGTGGACAACCTGCCGCCCGCGTTGATCCCCACGATGGTGGAGCTCGGCGCCCGGTCGCAGGGAAACGTGGCCAGGATCGCGGTCGTGGTGGACGTGCGTGGCCGTCGGTTCTTCGACAACCTGCGCCAGTCACTCGCCGACCTCGACGCCAAGGGCGTCACTCGCCGCATCGTCTTCCTGGAGTCCTCCGAGGAGGCGCTGGTGCGCCGTTTCGAATCGGTGCGCCGGCCCCATCCGCTCCAAGGGGACGGCCGGATCGTGGACGGCATCGCAGCGGAGCGCGAACTACTGCGCGAGTTGCGTGGGGACGCCGATCTGGTGATCGACACCTCCTCGTTGAACGTCCACGAGCTGCGGTCCAAGATGGACGCCCAGTTCGCCGGCGACGAGGAGCCGGAGCTGCGGGCCACCGTCATGTCCTTCGGGTACAAGTACGGACTGCCGGTGGACGCCGACCTCGTGGTCGACTGCCGCTTCCTGCCCAACCCGCACTGGGTGCCGGAGCTGCGCCCCTTCACCGGCCTCAACGAGGAGGTGGCGGGGTACGTCTTCAACCAGCCCGGTGCCAAGGAGTTCCTGGACCGTTACGCGGAGTTGCTCCAGCTGATCGCGACTGGTTACCGACGGGAGGGCAAGCGGTACGTGACCATCGCCGTGGGGTGCACGGGCGGTAAGCACCGCAGTGTCGCCATGTCCGAGAAGCTGGCCGCCCGTCTGGCCTCCGAGGGAGTCGAGACCGTCGTAGTCCACCGGGACATGGGGCGCGAGTGACCGGCAGGACTCCCAGGCTGCGGCGACTGCGGCGCAGCCGCCCCGAGCGCTCCGAAGCGCCCCGGGTGGCGGGCCGCAAACGCGGGGCGCACCCGAAGGTCGTCGCGTTGGGCGGGGGGAGAGGGCTGTCGGCGTCCCTGGCGGCGTTGCGCAGGATCACCGGGGATCTGACCGCAGTGGTCACGGTTGCCGATGACGGCGGCTCCAGCGGGCGGCTGCGCGAGGAGCTGGGTGTGCTGCCCCCCGGCGACCTGCGCAAGGCGCTCGCCGCGCTGTGCGGTGACGATGACTGGGGTCAGACCTGGGCCCGGGTCATCCAGCACCGCTTCCAGTCCCGGGGTGACCTGCACGAGCATGCCGTGGGCAACCTGCTGATCGTGGCCCTCTGGGAGCAGTTGGGTGACCATGTCAGTGCGCTGGATCTGGTCGGCCGGCTCCTCGGGGCCCAAGGCAGGGTGCTGCCCATGTCGGCGGTGCCGCTGGAGCTGCAGGCTCTGGTGCGAGGGCATGATCCTGCCCGCCCGGACGAGGTCGACACCGTGCGGGGCCAGGCCACGGTGGCTCTGACCCCCGGTGAGGTGCAGTCGGTCTATGTGGTGCCGCACGATCCTCCGGCCGTGCCGGAGGCCGTCGAGGCGGTCCTGGATGCGGACTGGGTGGTCCTCGGTCCGGGGTCCTGGTTCTCCTCGGTCATCCCGCACCTGTTGGTGCCGCAGTTGTATGAAGCTTTGATGGAGACCAAGGCCCGGCGCGTGCTCTCGCTGAACCTGGCGCCGCAGCCTGGTGAAACCGAGGGCTTCTCCCCGCAGCGTCATTTGGAGGTTTTGGCCCGACACGCCCCTAAACTCGCCCTGGACGTGGTGCTGGCCGACCAGGCTGCCGTGCCCGACCGCGAGTCCCTCGCCGACGCCGCCCAGCGCTTCGGTGCCGCGGTCGAGCTGGCTCCGGTCGCCGCCGCGGGCGGTTCCGCCAAGCATGACCCGGAGCTGTTGGCCGCCGCGTACGACCGTATTTTTCGGATGCATGGAAGGATCGGCCCATGGCGATGACGGCAGCGGTGAAGGATGAGATTTCCCGGCTTCCCGTCACCCGGACCTGTTGCAGGAAGGCGGAGGTCTCGGCGATCCTCCGGTTCGCGGGCGGACTGCACCTGGTCAGCGGTCGGATCGTGATCGAGGCGGAGCTGGACACCGGGATCGCGGCCCGCCGGCTGCGCAAGGACATCCTGGAGATCTTCGGCCATTCCTCGGACCTGGTGGTGATGGCGCCGGGCGGGCTTCGTCGTGGCAGCCGGTACGTGGTCCGGGTGGTTGCCGGCGGCGACCAGTTGGCCCGGCAGACAGGCCTGGTGGACGGTCGTGGGCGGCCGATTAGAGGTCTCCCCCCCCAGGTGGTCTCCGGGGCGACCTGTGACGCCGAGGCGGCCTGGCGCGGGGCCTTCCTGGCGCACGGCTCGCTCACCGAACCGGGCCGGTCCTCGTCCCTGGAGGTGACCTGCCCAGGTCCGGAGGCCGCGCTGGCGCTGGTCGGTGCGGCCCGCCGGCTCTCCATCGCCGCGAAGGCCCGGGAGGTGCGGGGGGTGGACCGGGTCGTCGTCCGTGACGGTGATGCGATCGGCGCCCTGTTGACGCGCCTGGGGGCCCACGAGTCGGTCTTGGCCTGGGAAGAACGGCGGATGCGCCGTGAGGTGCGGGCCACCGCCAACCGGCTGGCGAACTTCGACGACGCCAATCTGCGCCGTTCGGCGCGGGCCGCGGTGGCTGCCGGGGCCCGGGTCCAGCGGGCGCTGGAGATCCTGGGCGAGGAGGTCCCGGAACACCTTGCGGCGGCTGGTCGGCTGCGCATGGAGCACAAGCAGGCGTCCCTGGAGGAGCTTGGTGCCCTCGCGGACCCGCCGCTGACCAAGGACGCGGTGGCGGGTCGCATCCGGCGGCTGCTCGCCATGGCGGACAAGCGGGCGCAGGACCTGGGAATTCCCGGTACCGAGTCCAATCTGACCGAGGAAATGGCCGACAACATGGCGTAGCTCCGCGTCCTGAATCCAGACGGAACGGCCCCTTCCGGGAGAATCACCCTTTCTGGAAGGGGTCGTTTCGCGAGCGCCTTATTGACATGATCATGCGGTGTCGTGAGCCTGTCGTCTGATCGCTTTCGTGGTAGACGACAGCAAGGGGTGCACATGAGGCGCAGAGCGAGATCGATACTCGCCGCGAGCGCAATGCTGTTGGGGTCCCTGGCAGCCATCCCAGCCGCCCAGGCCGACTCCACCGTCGGCACCGATCCCGCCGCGGACGCGGTGCGGGTCTACGACGCCGACATCACCCAGGCGCAGGTCCCGCTCGTCCTCGCCGCCGGCCAGGACGCCCATGAGCTGAGCGCCCGCGCCCCGGCCAAGGGAACCGCACGCGTCGAACTCATCCTCACCCGGTCCCAGGCCGAGGTCCTCAGTCGGCAGGGCGTGGGCCTCGTCGAGCGCCGCCTGCCCTCCCGGGCCGCACTGCGCGCCGATGCGGCCGCAGACCACGTCTTCCGTCCGTACAGCGGTCGAGGCGGGCTGCAGGAGGAGATCTTACGGACCGGAGCCGCCTTCCCCGACCTGACCAAGGTGGTCTCGATCGGCAAGTCCGTCCAGGGCAAGGACATCCTTGCGATCAAGGTCAGCAAGGACGCGGATCGGGTCAAGGACGGCGCCAAGCCGGCGGTGCTCTACATGTCCAACCAACACGCGCGCGAGTGGATCACCCCGGAGATGACCCGGCGGCTCCTGCACCACTACCTGGACAACTACAACCGGGACCGGAAGATCACTCAGTTGGTGAACAAGGCGGAGCTGTGGTTCGTCCTCTCCGCCAACCCCGACGGGTACGACTACACCCACGCCCCGGGCGGTCGGCGGTTGTGGCGCAAGAACCTGCGGGACAACGACGGCGACGGCAAGATCACCACTTCCGACGGGGTGGACCTCAACCGCAACTTCGCCTACAAGTGGGGCTACGACAACGAGGGTTCCTCACCCAGTCCCTTCAGTGAGACCTACCGCGGGCCTCGGGCCTCTTCCGAGCCCGAGACCCGGGCACTGGACCGGTTCCAAAAGCGCGTCGGCTTCGAGTACGGCATCAACTACCACTCGGCGGCCGAGCTGTTGCTCTACGGAGTGGGTTGGCAGGTCGCCACCCCGACCCCGGACGACGTGCTCTACCGGGCACTTGCCGGCACCCCGGAGAAGCCGGCTGTCCCCGGCTACTACCCGCAGGTGTCCTCGGAGCTGTACACCACCAACGGCGAGGCCGACGGCCATGCGGCAAACGTCAACGGGACCATGATGTTCACCCCGGAAATGACGACCTGTCAGACGGCCTCACGGATCGATCCCAACGACGCCTGGCGGCCAGAGGACTGCCAGTCGGGCTTCAACTTCCCGGACGACGAGAAGCTGATCCAGGCCGAGTTCGCCAAGAACGTCCCGTTCGCCCTCTCGGTGGCCGAGACCGCCCTGCACCCTGACCGGGCGAGCTCCGTGGTCGGCACCGACGCGCCGGACTTCACCCCTGAGGAGTTCAGCACCTCCTACGCCCGCGGCGGCGCCCAACAGGTCGCGGTCACCGCTCGCAAGTCCTTGAAGCGCAAGGAACTCCGCTACCGGGTCAACGCCGGCCGGGCCAAGAAGGGAGCGCTGCGCCCCTGGAAGGGGGGCGAGGTCTTCGGTGGTGAGGACAACATCCGGTTTGACTCCTACCGCGCCAAGGTCACCGGAGCCCGACCCGGTGACCTGGTCGAGGTCTGGTTCACCGGACGGGACCGTAGCGGCAAACGGGTGTCCAGCTCGCACTTCACCTACCAGGTGGCGAAGTCGCCGCGGGCCGACGTCCTGGTGGTCGCCGAGGAAGGCGCACCCCAGCAGTACGCCCGAACCTATGTGGACGCCCTGCGGGCCCAGGGCCGCCGGGCCGCGGTCTGGGACGTGGCGGCCCAAGGCGCCCCGCACCCCCTCGGTGTGCTCTCCCACTTCCGCACGGTCGTCCACTACACCGGTGCACAGGCGCCCGGCGGAGACACTCAGCTCGCCCTGCGTTCCTACCTCAACGAGGGCGGCAAACTCATCGAGGCCGGTGAGCTCGCCGGTGGCAGTGCCCGGGTCGGTCGCGGCGCCACCAACGACTTCAGTCAGTACTGGCTGGGGGCCTACGGCCGCAGCAGTGCCCCCGGGGCCACCGGCCTGACCGGAGCGGGAGTGCTCAGCGGCGCCAGCGGCGCCTTGGCAGACGCCCCCGGGAACCCGCTCAACTCGCCGGGCGCCTACACGATCACCGCGGACGCTCTCGCTCCCGGGCAGTTCCCGCAGTTCAAGAGTGCTCAGGCCGGCCGGTACGCCGGGGTGGTCAACCCCTACGCCCCGCCCAGCGGACAGTGGATGGCCGCCGCGACCCACGAGGACGACGACTACAAGCGGCTGTCCCGCATCGTCGACCTGACGGCCGTGAGCGCCGCCGACCGGCCGGAACTGCGGATGGCGCTGAACTGGAACACCGAGCCCGGCTACGACCACGCCGTCCTCGAAGCCCACGCGGTGGGCGGCGATGACTGGACCGCGCTCCCCGAGGCGGGCGGTTCGACCAGCAGCACCGTGCCCGAAGAGTGCGCGGCGGGCTTCTTCCTCAACGGTCACCCCTTCCTCGGCCACTACCTGACGCTCTCCGCCGGTGGCTGCGCCGCCACCGGAAGCAGCGGGCAGTGGAACAGCTTCACGGGATCCTCCGGTGGTTGGAAGCAGGTCGCCTTCGACCTCAGTCGATACGCGGGCCAGAAGGTGGAGCTCTCGCTCGCCTACGTCACCGACCCCGGCTCGGGCGGCCGAGGCGTCTTCATGGACGACGCACGCTTGATCGTCGGTGGGCAGGAGCGTGAGAGTGAGGGCTTCGAGTCCTCCCTGGGGCCCTGGGTGGTGGCCGCCGCCCCGGCCGGCAGCCCTGAGGTGCCGGGGGACTGGGTCCGCTCCGGCGAGCTGTTCACGTCCTACGCCGCCGTCACTACGCGTGACACGGTGCTGCTCGGTTTCGGCCTGGAGCACCTGTCGGAGCCACGAGATCGAGCGGTACTCATCGGTAAGGCGCTGCGCGCCCTGCGCTGAGGCCCCACCTCTCGTCACCTGGTGACTCGGCGTGACGGGCCCTGGGCTTGCGGGACCCGTGCCGGAACGGCCGGCACGGGCCCCGCGCGGGCCCCGATGGGCGCGCGATGTCACCGCGAGGCTCACGGAGAGGTAGGGTCGTAAGCGGTCGGGGACATCCCATACAGCTCGCCGGCGTCCAGACCGGCGCACCAACGAGGAGATCGGTTCGTGACGATCCGCGTAGGCATCAATGGTTTTGGCCGAATTGGCCGTAACTACTTCCGGGCGCTCCTGGAGCAGGGAGCGGACATCGAGATCGTCGGTGTCAACGACCTTACTGACAACGCGACCCTGGTGCACCTGCTCAAGTACGACACCATCTTGGGCCGCCTCAAGCACGACGTCAGCCACACCGCTGACACCATCACGGTGGGTGGCAACACCTTCAAGACCTTCGCCGAGCGCGACCCCGCGAACCTCCCCTGGGGTGAGCTGGGCGCCGACATCGTCATCGAGTCGACCGGCATCTTCACCAAGAAGGCGGACGCGGCCAAGCACCTGGCCGCGGGTGCGAAGAAGGTCCTCATCTCGGCTCCGGCCAAGGACGAGGACATCACCATCGTGATGGGCGTCAACCAGGACAAGTACGACGCGGCCAGCCACCACGTCATCTCCAACGCCTCCTGCACCACCAACTGCGTGGCCCCGATGGCCAAGGTCCTCGACGAGAACTTCGGCATCGTCAAGGGCATGATGACCACGGTGCACGCGTACACGAACGACCAGCGCATCCTGGACTTCCCGCACTCCGACCTGCGTCGCGCCCGCGCCGCCGCGGAGAACATCATCCCGACCTCCACCGGTGCCGCCAAGGCCACCGCCCTGGTCCTCCCGCAGCTCAAGGGCAAGCTGGACGGCATCGCCATGCGCGTTCCGGTCCCCACCGGCTCGGTCACCGACCTGGTACTGGAGCTCGACCGCGAGGTCACCCGGGACGAGATCAACGCGGCCTTCCAGAAGGCTTCCGAAGGCCAGCTGAAGGGCATCCTCGACTACACCGAGGACGCGATCGTCTCCTCCGACATCGTGAACTGGCCCGCCTCCTGCACCTTCGACTCCTCCCTGACCATGGTCCAGGGCAAGCAGGTCAAGGTCGTCGGTTGGTACGACAACGAGTGGGGCTACTCCAACCGTCTCGTCGACCTCACGGTCTTCGTCGGCGGCCAGCTCTAAGACCTCAGGCACCAGGCAAGGCAGTTTGATGTGAGCACAGGGCTCGGGCAGCGCAACGAAGCGCGGCGCGGGCCCTGTTGCTTGCCCGATCAGGGCTTCCGCACCATTTCCCGGCTGACCGGGCTTTCAGGTCTTCCAGGGCTTTTTAGGAGTCATCACATATGAAGACGATCGACGAACTTCTCGCCGAGGGCGTCGCGGGCAAGCGGGTCTTCGTCCGCGCCGACCTCAACGTGCCGCTGGCGGAAGGAGCCATCACCGACGACGGCCGCATCCGCGCCGTACAGCCGACCATCGCCAAGCTCGCCGGCGCCGGTGCCCGCGTGGTCGTGGCCTCCCACCTGGGCCGCCCCAAGGGCGCCCCGGACCCGGCCTTCTCGCTCGCCCCGGCCGCCAAGCGGCTCGGTGAACTGCTCGGTGCGGAAGTCGCGTTCGCCACCGACACGGTCGGCCCCGCGGCTCGGGCCACGGTGGACGCACTCGCCGACGGCCAGGTCGCCGTCCTTGAGAACCTGCGCTTCAACGCCGGCGAGACCGCCAAGGACGACGCCGAGCGGGGCGCCTTCGCCGACCAGCTCGCCGAGCTCGCCGACCTCTACGTGGGTGACGGCTTCGGCGCGGTCCACCGCAAGCACGCCTCGGTGGTCGATCTTCCCGCGCGGCTGCCGCACGCGGCCGGCTACCTGATCGCCACCGAGGTCGGTGTCCTCAAGAAGCTCAGCACGGACGTCAAGCGGCCCTACGTGGTGGTGCTCGGGGGCGCCAAGGTCTCCGACAAGCTCGCCGTCATCGACGAGCTCCTCGGCAAGGCCGACCGGCTGCTGATCGGCGGCGGCATGGCGTACACCTTCCTCAAGGCCAAGGGCTACGAGGTCGGCATCTCGCTGCTGCAGGAAGACCAGCTGGAGAAGGTCACCGAGTACATGGAGCGGGCCGAGCGCAACGGCGTGGAGCTGGTGCTCCCCGTGGACATCCTCGCCGCATCGCAGTTCCCGGACCTCAAGACGAAGGCCCCGGCGGACTTCATCACCGTCGCCGCGGACCAGATTCCCGCCGACAAGGAGGGCCTGGACATCGGCCCCCGCACGCGGGAGCTGTATGCGTCGAAGATCGCCGACGCCGAGACCGTCTTCTGGAACGGACCGGTCGGCGTCTTCGAGCACCCCGACTACGCGGGGGGCACCCAGGCCGTCGCCCAGGCGCTGCTCGACAGCAAGGGCTTCACCGTCGTCGGAGGCGGCGACTCGGCCGCGGCCGTGCGTACGCTCGGCTTCGACGAGACCGCTTTCGGTCACATCTCGACCGGTGGTGGCGCCAGCCTCGAATACCTCGAAGGCAAGACGCTCCCCGGCCTCGCCGCACTGGAGGACTGACACTTCATGACTGCTCTCGACAAGGGCCGTACCCCGCTGATGGCGGGCAACTGGAAGATGAACCTCAACCACCTTGAGGCCATCGCGCATGTCCAGAAGCTCGCCTTCGCCCTCACCGACAAGGACTACGACGCGGTAGAGGTCGCGGTACTCGTGCCGTTCACCGACCTGCGTTCGGTGCAGACCTTGGTCGACGGCGACAAGTTGAAGATCAAGTACGGCGCCCAGGACATCTCGGCGCACGAGTCCGGTGCGTACACCGGCGAGATCTCCGGTGCGATGCTCTCCAAGCTCAAGTGCGCGTTCGTGGCCGTCGGCCACAGCGAGCGCCGCCAGTACCACGGCGAGAGCGACGAGCTCTGCAACGCCAAGGTCAAGGCCGCCTTCCAGCACGGGATCACCCCGATCCTGTGTGTCGGAGAGGGCCTGGACGTCCGCAAGGCCGGCAACCAGGTCGCTCACACCCTGGCCCAGGTCGACGGCGGGCTCAAGGACCTTCCGGCCGAGCAGGCCGAGACGATCGTGATCGCCTACGAGCCGGTCTGGGCGATCGGCACCGGCGAGGTCGCCACGCCCGAGGACGCGCAGGAGGTGTGCGGAGCCATCCGCGGCCGTCTGGCGGAGCTGTACGGTCCGGAGCTGGCCGGGAAGGTCCGAATCCAGTACGGCGGCTCGGTGAAGTCGGCGAACATCGCCGCGATCATGGCGCAGCCCGATGTGGACGGCGCCTTGATCGGCGGCGCGGCGCTGGACGCGGACGAGTTCGTCAAGATCGTGCGCTTCCGCGACCAGTGAGTATGCGGTAGGGCGGATCCGTCGTACCCTTGCGGGGGCCAGTGAGCTGAGAGTAGCCGCTGGCCCCCGCCCAGATTTCCACGAAAGTAGGGTCCAAGCCGTGATTATGGGGTTCTCGATCGCCCTGATCGTCTTCAGCGCTCTGCTGATGCTGCTCGTGCTGATGCACAAGGGGAAGGGCGGCGGTCTCTCGGACATGTTCGGCGGCGGCATGCAGTCCTCGGTCGGCGGCTCCTCGGTGGCCGAGCGCAACCTCGACCGCATCACCGTCGTGGTCGGTCTGCTGTGGTTCGCCTGCATCGTCGCGCTTGGCCTGCTGATGAAACTGGACAGCTGACCTGGAAGTAACTCCGGCCATTGGACGGGCGTTGGGCCTTACGTAGACTGAGGCGCCCGCGGTGGGATTCACCAGACGATCGCGGCACCATCACGCAGGGAGTTACGACCGTGGCAAGTGGCAACGCGATCCGTGGAAGTCGGGTCGGTGCGGGGCCGATGGGTGAGGCCGAGCGCGGCGAGTCCGCGCCCCGCCTACGCATTTCCTTCTGGTGCTCGAACGGGCACGAGACGCAGCCGAGCTTCGCCAGCGATGCGCAGGTACCGGACAACTGGGACTGCCCGCGATGCGGCTTCCCGGCGGGCCAGGACCGCGACAACCCGCCGGCTCCGCCGCGCACCGAGCCCTATAAGACACACCTCGCCTACGTCCGTGAGCGGCGCTCCGACGCCGACGGCGAGGCGATTCTCGCCGAAGCGCTCGCCAAGCTGCGCGGCGAGATCTGAGCGTTCGGGTGCCCGCGGACTCCGCGCGCACCTGACCATCGGGCCCGGCCCGGGACGGCGACACTCCGTCCCGGGCCGGGCCCGATGCGTGCGGTGGTGCCTCTCGCCATCCTTTAGGTTGGGACCCGGCGGGGCACCGAGCAGGACGGGAAGAAGGCTGATGTCCGAGATGAACGCAGGCGGTCGCACCAGGTTGAACCGGACCCCCGAGTGGGCGGCACTGGGCAAGCACCGGGAACAGTTCGCAGACACCCATCTGCGTGAGCTGTTCGCCGCGGACCCGGACCGCCCGACCGGCTACACCCTGACGGTCGGGGACCTGCACATCGACTACTCCAAGCACCTGGTGACCGACGAGACCCTGGGCCTGCTGCGCGAGCTGGCGCAGGTCACCGGCGTGACGGAGCTGCGGGACGCGATGTTCCGCGGTGAGAAGATCAACACCACTGAGGGCCGAGCGGTTCTGCACACCGCCCTGCGCGCACCGCGCACCGCGGTGATCGAGGTGGACGGCGAGAACGTGGTACCCGCGGTGCACGCGGTACTCGACAAGATGACGGCCTTCGCTGACCGGGTGCGGTCTGGGCGGTGGACGGGGCACACCGGCCGACGGATCCGCAACGTCGTCAACATCGGCATCGGGGGCTCCGACCTGGGACCGGCGATGGCGTACGAGGCCCTGCGGTCCTTCGCCGAACGCGATGTGACGGTCCGTTTCGTTTCCAACGTCGACGGCGCCGATCTGCATGAGGCGGTCCGGGACCTGGACCCGGCCGAGACGCTCTTCGTCATCGCCTCCAAGACGTTCACCACCATCGAGACCATCACCAACGCGACCTCGGCCCGTGGCTGGCTGTTGGACGGACTGGGGGGTGACCAGGCCGCGGTGGCTCGGCACTTCGTGGCCCTGTCGACGAACGCCGAGAAGGTGGCGGAGTTCGGCATCGACACGGCGAACATGTTCGAGTTCTGGGACTGGGTCGGCGGGCGTTACTCCTACGACTCCGCGATCGGCCTGTCCCTGATGATCGCGATCGGCCCGGACCGCTTCCGCGAGATGCTCGACGGCTTCCACCTCGTCGACGAGCACTTCCGCACCGCGCCGCCCGAGCAGAACGCGCCGCTGCTGATGGGGCTGTTGGGCGTCTGGTACGGGGCGTTCTTCGACGCCCAGTCCCACGCCGTGCTGCCGTACTCGCACTACCTGTCCAAATTCACCGCGTACCTCCAGCAGTTGGACATGGAGTCCAACGGGAAGTCGGTGGACCGGTCGGGGCAACCGGTGGACTGGCAGACCGGCCCGGTGGTCTGGGGCACGCCCGGCACCAACGGCCAGCACGCGTACTACCAGTTGATCCACCAGGGCACCAAGACGATCCCGGCGGACTTCATCGGCTTCGCCCGGCCAGTATCGGCGCTGCCCGAGGCGCTCGCGGCCCAACACGATCTGCTGATGGCGAACTTCTTCGCCCAGACCCAGGCACTGGGCTTCGGCAAGACCCCCGAGGAGGTCCGCGCCGAGGGCGTCGCCGAGGAACTGGTACCCCACAAGACCTTCCGGGGCAACCACCCCACCACCACGATCCTGGCGGGGGAACTCACCCCGGGAGTCCTGGGCCAGCTGATCGCGTTGTACGAGCACAAGGTGTTCGTCCAGGGCGCAGTCTGGAACATCGACTCCTTCGACCAATGGGGCGTGGAGCTGGGCAAGGTCCTCGCCAAGCGGGTGGAACCGGCCCTCGTGGAGGGGGCCGAGGTGCCGGGCCTGGACGCGTCCAGCAAGGCCCTCGTGGCCACCTACCGCCAGTTGCGGGGCCGCTGAGCCGGGTGCCGGCGGGGCGGCCCGGAGCGGATTCAGCTAAGGGGGTCACCGACGTGGTGGCCCCCTTCCTCGTGGTCCTCGTGGTGTTCCTTCCGTTCCGAATAGGCAATGAGTTCCTTTCACGAAGAAAGTGAGGTCGTGTTAGGGATATCACCCATGCTCGAATCCATCTGCGCCATGGGCAGGCCCGTTCTATGTGAGAGTGCGGGGGGTGCCTCGCCGGGGTTCGGGTCGGGGTGATGTTCGAGGCGGTTATTGCGTGAGGCGGACCGCGGAGAAAGGTGAGGTCTTGTCTCTCGGTCGCGTGGCCAGCTCCATACCCGTCCAGCGCCGGGGCGGTGTCGAAACGATTCGGCGCGCCGGTTCCTTCGGGAGTACGGGCGCACGCCCCAGCGGCCGGGTGGACTCACTGACCGGCCTGCGCTGGTTCGCCGCCCTGGGCGTCTTCCTCTTCCACACCGCGGCCCTGGCACCACTGCCCTTGCTGGGCCCACTGATGCGGATCGGCTACGAGGGAGTTCCCTTCTTCTTCGTCCTCTCCGGTTTCGTCCTCACCTGGTCCGCACGGCCGGACGACACCACCGTGCACTTCTACGTCCGGCGCTTCGCCCGGGTGTGGCCGCTGCTGGCGGTCACCACCCTGCCCGCGCTGGCCATCGCCCACTGGTGGAAGGGCGAGGCGTTCTCGGCCACCGGCCTGCTGGCCACGCTCACCCTGACGCAGGCATGGAGCACCGACCACTTCTTCACGGCCAACATCGTCACGTGGACGCTGTCCTGCGAGGCCTTCTTCTACCTGGTCTTCCCCTTCGTGCTCCGGCTGCTGACCCGGCTGCGCCCCGCCGGGCTGCTGACCGTCGCGCTGGTGATGCAGGCACTGACACTGCTCTCGCGGACCTGGCCCGGATCCGAGGCGTTCCCCTTCCAACTGGTACGTCTGACCTACGCCTCCCCGCTCGCCCTCACGCCCATGTTCATCACCGGGATGTGCGTCGCACTCGCGGTCCGGCAGGGCTGGCGCCCGTGGCTGGGAGTGCGCGGCTCCTTGCTGCTCCTGACCGCGGTGGTCCTACTGCGTTGGCGTTCGGCCTACCAACCGGGCCTGGTGCCCGGCTTCCCCCCGGACGCGGACTACTTCGACTCCGCCGTGTTGCCGGTCTTCGCCCTGCTGATCGCCGCCGCCGCGGTGCGCGACTGCGAAGGGCGGCCCAGCCTCTTTCGCCGCCCGGCCCTGGTGAGGCTCGGAGAGTGGTCCTTCGCGTTCTACATCGTGCACGTCCTGGTGCTGGACGGGATGCGCCACTACGGGCTGCTCGCCGGGCTGGAGACGGCTCATGGCAAGCTCGCCGTGCTCCTGTTGGCCGCCCTCCTGTGCACCGCCGCGGCGGCCGTCCTGCACCACGTCGTGGAGAAGCCCGCCGACCGGGGTATCCGCTCGGCCTTCAAACGCCGCCTGGACACGCGCGGATAGGCGTCCGGGCCCGTCCCCCGGAGGGACGGGCCCGGACCACGCGTCACGGCTCAGGCCGAAGCCGGCGGGTAGAGCTGCGGCGGTATTTTGGCCGCCGCCGCACGGTCGAGCAGCCACAGCGTGCGGCGGCTTCCCTGGACGGCCGAAGCGGGTGCCTGGAGCCGGCCGGCCCCACCGAGCGCGACGGCCACCGCTCCTGCCTTGTCCTCTCCTGCAGCCAGCAGCCAGACCTCACGGGCCGCGGCGATGGCCGGGAGAGTGAGGGTGATGCGGGTGGGCGGGGGTTTGGGTGCTCCACGGACACCGACCACGGTGCGTTCGGTCTCGCGCACCGCTGGGTGTTCCGGGAACAGCGAGGCCACGTGCGTGTCCGGGCCCACACCCAACATGAGTACGTCGAAGGCGGGCACCGGGCCGTGGTCCTCCGGCGCCGCAGCCGCGGCCAGCTCCGCCGCGTAGGCGGCGGCTGCCGCCTCCACGTCCGCTCCGTACGGGCCGTCCGAGGCGGGCATCGCGTGCACCCGGGCCGGATCCACCGGCACGGCGTCCAACAGCGCGGCGCGTGCCTGGACGTGGTTGCGGTCCGGGTCGTCGGCCGGCACGTACCGTTCGTCGCCCCACCACAAATCCAGGCGGGACCAGTCCACCGCGTCCCTCGCCGGTGTGGTGGCCAGTGCGGCCAGCAGCCCGTTGCCGTTGCGCCCGCCGGTCAGCACCACGGAGGCTGAACCACGGGCGCTCTGCGCGTCCACGATCTTTGTGATCAGCCGGGCCGCAGCGGCCTGGGCCATCAGCTCCTTGTCCCGGTGGACGACCACCTGAGGGGCGCTCATGAGGCCGCCTTCTTCGTGGTGGCGCCCTTGGGGGCCGGCTTGCTGGCCGATTTGGCACGTGTGGCAGCCGGTGAGCCCGCCGGTTCCGGTCCCTGCCCGGTGCCGCTGTCCACCGCCGCGGTCCGGTCGGTGGCGGTGGATGTCGGGGAGGCCGCCGCCGGGGCGAAGTCAACCTCGTGACCCAGTCGGTCAACACCGAACTTCAGTGCGGATTCGTAGGTGTTGTCCGGGTCCAGTCGGCGCAGCTCCTCGGCCAACAGTTCGGCGGTGTCCCGCCGTTTGAGGGCGACCGCCCGGTCCGGTTGCCCGGGCAGGCACAGGGTCGCGAGCCCCCCGTCGGCGCGGTTGAGGACGACTTGGCCGTCCGTGGTCACCAGCCGTACGGAGGTGAGCCCGGGGCCTTGGGAGAAGGAGCGCTCCACCGGGACCTGGAGTCGTTCGCCCAGCCACATGGCCAGCAACTCGCAGCTCGGGTTGTCCGACTCGCCCTCCACGGTCGCGGAGACGATCCGGACGTTCTGCTGGTCCAGGGCCGCCGCCAGCATCGAGCGCCACGGCGTGATCCGGGTCCAGGACAGGTCGGTGTCACCGGGGGCGTAGAAGCGGCTCCGTGCCGCGAGGTCGTTGAGCGGGTCCTCGCACGCGTAGGTGTCCACGATCCGACGCTGCCCCAGTGCCCCCAGCGGGTCGCCCGCCAAGTCCGAGGGGGCACCCTCGGGCCACCACACGACCACCGGGGCGTCCGGTAGCAGCAGGGGGAGGACCACCGACTGGGCGTGGTTGACCAGTTCTCCGTGGAGCCGCAGGACCACGGTCTCCCCGGTACCTGAGTCGGCTCCCACGCGAACCTCGGCGTCCAGGCGCGAATCACGTCGGCTGCGGGGCGAGCGGCTGACCCGCTTGATGACCACGATGATCCGCGAGGGGTGCTCGTGGGAGGCGTCGTTCGCCGACTTGAGGGCGTCGTACGCGTTCTCCTCGTCGGTGACGATCACCAGCGTGAGCACCATGCCGATGGCGGGCGTGCCGATGTCCCGGCGGGCCTGCACCAGCGCGCTGTTGATCTTGCTGGAGGTGGTCTCCGTGAGGTCGATCTTCATGGCCGGCGCCAGCTCCGTCCGTCTCGTGCGAGCATCTCGTCCGCCTCGACCGGCCCCCAGGTGCCCGCGGGGTACTGCGCGGGCTTGCCGTGCGTGTCCCAGTACTCCTCAATCGGGTCGAGGATGTTCCAGGAGAGCTCGACCTCCTGGTGCCGGGGGAAGAGGTTCGCGTCGCCCAGGAGCACGTCCAGGATCAGGCGCTCGTACGCCTCGGGGCTCGACTCCGTGAAGGATTCGCCATAGGCGAAGTCCATCGTGACGTCCCGGACCTCCATGGAGGTGCCCGGCACCTTGGAGCCGAAGCGGACCGTCACCCCCTCGTCCGGCTGTACCCGGATGACCAGGGCGTTCTGACCCAGTTCCTCGGTAGCACCCGATTCGAACGGAAGGTAGGGCGCGCGCTTGAAGACGACTGCGATCTCGGTGACCCGCCTGCCGAGCCGCTTGCCGGTGCGCAGGTAGAACGGCACCCCGGCCCAGCGACGGTTGTTGATCTCCAGGCGGATCGCGGCGTAGGTGTCGGTCTTCGACTTGGGGTCGATGCCCTCTTCTTCGAGGTACCCGACGACCTTCTCGCCGCCCTGCCACGCACCTGCGTATTGGCCGCGCACGGTATGGCTGCCGAGGTCCTCGGGCAGTTGCACGGCCGCCAGCACCTTGAGCTTCTCGGCGACGAGGGCCTTGGGGTGGAAGGAGCCCGGCTCCTCCATGGCGGTCAGTGCCAGCAGCTGGAGCAGGTGGTTCTGGATGACGTCACGGGCGGCGCCAATGCCGTCGTAGTACCCGGCCCGGCCTCCGATGCCGATGTCCTCGGCCATGGTGATCTGTACGTGGTCCACGTAGGACCGGTTCCAGATCGGCTCGAACATGGTGTTGGCGAAGCGCAGCGCCAGGATGTTCTGGACGGTCTCCTTGCCCAGGTAGTGGTCGATCCGGAAGACCTCGTTGGGTGGGAAGACCTCGTGGACGATCTGGTTGAGCTCCTGGGCGCTGGCCAGGTCATGACCGAAGGGCTTCTCGATCACTGCGCGGCGCCAGGAACCCGCCTTGGGGTCGGCCAGCCCGTGCTTCTTGAGCTGTTCGACGACCTTGGGGAAGAACTTGGGCGGCACCGAGAGGTAGAAGGCGAAGTTCCCGCCCGTGCCCTGGGCCTTGTCCAGGTCCTCGATCGTCGACTTCAGGGTCTCGAAGGCGGCATCGTCATCGAAGTCACCGGGCACGAAGCGGCAGCCCTGGACGAGCTGCTGCCAGACCTCCTCACGGAAGGGAGTGCGGGAGTGCTCCTTGACCGCGTCGTGGACCTCCTGGGCGAAGTCCTCGTCCTGCCATTCACGGCGGGCGAACCCGATGAGGGAGAAGCCCGGCGGGAGGAGGCCCCGATTGGCCAGGTCATAGACGGCAGGCATCAACTTTTTACGTGACAAATCGCCCGTGACGCCAAAGATGACCAGGCCCGACGGCCCCGCGATGCGCGGGAGCCGTCGGTCCTGTGCGTCACGGAGCGGGTTCGCTCCGTTCACAGACAAAGTGCTCAGCCCTCCGAGGGGGCGAGGCGCTTGAGCTCCGCCTCGGTCGAGGCCAGCAGATCGTTCCAGGACGCCTCGAACTTCTCGACGCCCTCGTCCTCCAGCAGCTGGACGACATCGTCGTACGAGATGCCGAGCTTCGCGACGGCGTCGAGCTCGGCCTGGGCCTGCTCGTAGGTGCCGCGGATGGTGTCGCCGTTGATCTCGCCGTGGTGGGCGGTGGCCTCCAAAGTGGCCTCCGGCATGGTGTTGACGGTCCCCGGTGCGACCAGGTCCACCACGTACAGGGTGTCCTTGTACGCCGGATCCTTCACGCCGGTCGAGGCCCACAGCGGGCGCTGCTTGTTGGCCTGCGCCTTGTCCAGGGCGACCCAGCGCTCCGAGGAGAAGACCTCCTCGTAGGCCTGGTACGCCAGGCGGGCGTTGGCGAGGGCCGCCTTGCCGCGGGCCTCCTTGGCCTCCGGGGTGCCCAGGGCGTCCAGTCGCTTGTCGATCTCGGAGTCCACCCGGGACACGAAGAAGGAGGCAACCGAGTGGATCTTGGACAGGTCCAGTCCCGCCGCCTTCGCCTTCTCCAAGCCCGCCAGGTAGGCGTCCATGACCTCGCGGTAGCGCTCCAGCGAGAAGATCAACGTGACGTTGACGCTGATGCCCCGACCGATGACCTCGGTGATCGCAGGCAGGCCGGCCTTGGTCGCCGGGATCTTGATGAGGGTGTTGGGGCGGTCCACCAGCCAGGCCAACTGCTTGGCCTCGGCGATCGTGGCCGTCGTGTTGTGGGCGAGCCGCGGGTCCACCTCGATGGAGACCCGGCCGTCCTGGCCCTGGGTCGCGTCGAACACCGGCCGCAGGATGTCCGCGGCGTCGCGGACGTCCGAGGTGGTGATCATGCGGATGGCCTCGTCGACGGTGACCTTGCGGGCGGCGAGGTCGGCCAGCTGCTGCTGGTAGCCGTCGCCGCTGCTGATGGCCTTCTGGAAGATCGACGGGTTGGTGGTGACACCCACCACGTGCTGCTGATCGATCAGCTCGGCCAGGTTGCCGGAGGTGATCCGCTTGCGGGACAGGTCGTCCAGCCAGATCGCCACGCCTTCGTCGGAGAGGCGCTTGAGTGCGTCTGTCATGAGAATTGCATCTCCTACTTGTCTGTTACCGGCGTCAGCGCGCTGCGGCAGCGATCGATTCCCGGGCGGCGGCGGCCACCGCGTCAGCGGTGAAGCCGAACTCGCGGAAGAGCACCTTCGCGTCGGCCGAAGCGCCGAAGTGCTCCAGCGACACGATGCGGCCCGCGTCGCCGACGTACCGGTACCAGGTCAGGCCGATGCCCGCCTCGACGGCGACCCTGGCCTTCACGGACGGCACAAGGACGCTGTCCTTGTAGGACTGCTCCTGCGCCTCGAACCATTCGACGCAGGGCATGGACACGACGCGCGTCGCCACCCCGTCGGCCTGGAGCTGCTCGCGGGCGTCGACGGCCAGATGCACCTCGGAGCCGGTGGCGATGAGGATGACCTCGGGCTCACCACCCTCGGCCTCGAACAGCACGTAGCCGCCCTTGGCCGCGTCGTCGTTGCGCGGGTAGGTCGGCACGCCCTGACGGGTCAGGGCCAGACCGTGCGGGGCTCCCTTGCCGTAGACCTTGGTGTGGCGGCGCAGGATCTCGCGCCACGCGACGACGGTCTCGTTGGCGTCGGCGGGGCGGACCAGGTTCAGACCCGGGATGGCGCGCAGCGAGGCGAGGTGTTCCACCGGCTGGTGGGTCGGGCCGTCCTCGCCCAGACCGATGGAGTCGTGCGTCCACACGTACGTCACCGGCAGGTGCATCAGCGCGGACAGCCGCACGGCGTTGCGCATGTAGTCGGAGAACACCAGGAAGGTGCCGCCGTAGACGCGGGTGTGACCGTGCAGTGTGATGCCGTTCATGGCGGCTGCCATGGCGTGCTCGCGGATGCCGAAGTGGATGGTGCGGCCGTAGGGGTCCGCCTCCGGCAGCGGGTTGTCCGCCGGCAGGAACGAGGAGTTCTTGTCGATGGTGGTGTTGTTGGAGCCGGCGAGGTCCGCCGAGCCGCCCCACAGCTCCGGGACGACAGCGCCGAGAGCCTGGAGCACCTTGCCCGAGGCGGCACGGGTGGCGAGGCCCTTGCCAGGCTCGAACTCCGGCAGGGAGTCCTCCCAGCCCGAGGGGAGTTCGCCCGCGTTGATGCGGTCGAACTCGGCGGCGCGCTCGGGGTTGGCGGTCCGCCAGGCGGCGAACTCCTTCTCCCACTCACCACGAACCTCGCGGCCGTGGTCCACGGCCCGGCGGGTGTGCCCGATCACCGCGTCGGAGACCTCGAAGCTCAGCTCGGGGTCGAAGCCCAGGACGCGCTTGGTGGCCGCGACCTCCTCATCGCCCAGTGCCGAGCCGTGCGCGGCCTCGGTGTTCTGGGCGTGCGGTGCGGGCCAGGCGATGATCGAGCGCATGGCGATGAAGGACGGGCGCTCGGTCTCGGCCTTGGCCGCGGCGAGCGCCTCGAACAGCGCCTGCGGGTCGAGGTCGCCGTTCTCCTGCGGAGCAACCCGCTGGACGTGCCAGCCGTAGGCCTCGTACCGCTTCAGGGTGTCCTCGGACACCGCCGTTTCGGTGTCGCCCTCGATGGAGATGTGGTTGTCGTCCCACAGCAGCACGAGGTTGCCGAGCTTCTGGTGGCCCGCGAGGGAGGACGCCTCGGCGGAGATGCCCTCCTGGAGGCACCCGTCACCTGCGATGGCGTACACCATGTGGTCGAACGGCGAGGCCCCGGCAGCGGTGTCCGGGTCGAACAGGCCTCGCTCGTAGCGGGCGGCCATGGCCATGCCGACGGCATTGGCCACACCTTGCCCCAGAGGCCCGGTGGTGGTCTCGACGCCCGCCGTGTGCCCGTACTCAGGGTGGCCGGGGGTCTTCGACCCCCAGGTGCGGAAGGCCTTGAGGTCGTCCAGCTCCAGGCCGAATCCGGCCAGGTAGAGCTGGATGTAGAGAGTCAGGGAGGAGTGGCCCGCGGACAGCACGAAACGGTCTCGTCCGACCCACTCGGGGTCGGACGGGTCGTGGCGCATCACCTTCTGGAAGAGGGTGTACGCGGCAGGTGCCAGGCTCATGGCCGTACCGGGGTGGCCGTTTCCGACCTTCTGTACGGCATCCGCGGCCAGGATGCGGGCGGTGTCAACGGCCCGCTGGTCCAACTCGGTCCAGTCGAGGTCTGTGGTGGTCGGCTTGGTGCTCACCCTGGGTCAGGGCTCCTCTCCACATGTCGAATCCCGGTGACGGCAGGTGCACCGGCGCGTGGCCGAGCCTACCCTCGCGGCGGCGCGCATCTTTTCGACACTGGTATCTGGGGTAACTCTCCTTCCACTCCAGGGTGCGCGGATGAGCTGCCCTTCGCCTCCCGGTCGTACGGTCCAACACGACCCACCCCGGCGCGGGGCGACCTGTGGGCAACGTCTAGAGTGGCGTGGTACGCGCAAGTCTTTTCCGGGCATTCACGCCCGAATACCTAGGGCTTGCTGGGAGTCTTTCGTCAGGGGTGTGCGTGACGGCCGTCGAATCCCGTCCAGCGGGGGTGCTCGGGACGAGCCCCGGCCACCGCCCGCTCGGGGCCCGGGTCATGGCTTTCGTGGCATTGACCAAGCCGCGGATCATCGAACTTCTGCTGATCACCACAGTGCCGGTGATGTTCCTGGCCGAGCAGGGTGTGCCGTCGATGAAGCTGGTCCTCGCGACCTGCATCGGCGGTTACCTCTCGGCCGGCGGCGCCAACGCCTTGAACATGTACATCGACCGGGACATCGACGCGCTGATGGACCGTACGTCGCAGCGCCCCTTGGTGACCGGCATGGTCAGTCCGCGCGAGGGGCTGGTCTTCGGGCTCGTTCTCGCGGTGGTCTCCACGCTCTGGTTCGGCCTGCTCGTCAACTGGCTGTCCGCCGGACTCGCCCTCGGGGCGCTCCTCTTCTACGTGGTCGTCTACACGATGCTGCTCAAGCGTCGGACCGCACAGAACATCGTCTGGGGTGGCATCGCGGGCTGCATGCCGGTGCTCATCGGGTGGTCCGCGGTGACGAACTCGATGTCCTGGGCAGCAGTGATCCTCTTCCTCGTCATCTTCTTCTGGACGCCGCCGCACTACTGGCCGCTGTCGATGAAGGTAAAGGAGGACTACGCCCGGGTGGGTGTGCCGATGCTCCCGGTCGTGGCGGGCAATCAGGTCGTCGCCCGACAGATCGTCCTCTACAGCTGGGTGATGGTCGCCGTTTCCCTGCTGCTCCAACCCCTGGGTTTCACCGGCTGGTTCTACACGGCGGCTGCCCTGGCCGCCGGTGGTTGGTGGCTGTGGGAGGCGCATGCGCTCCAGACGCGCGCCAAGGCGGGTGTCACCGGCGCCAAGCTCAAGGAGATGCGCCTGTTCCACTGGTCCATCACCTATGTCTCGCTGCTCTTCGTCGCGGTCGCGGTGGACCCCTTCCTTCGCTGAGGCGTCCGTGCCGGTGTGACCGGCCACGGTTGAGCGGGCCCATGCTCCCTGTGGGGCATGGGCCCGCGCCGTTGTGGCGATGGTTCCAGGCCACTGGCGCCCTCCGGCTACTGGTCGGTAGCATTCCTGTCATGGCAGACACCAAGCAGGAGCGCGGGGCGGCGAAGCTCGCCCGGCAGATCGGCGCCTTCGCGCAGGCCCACGGCGGTGCCGAAGGGCAGCTCGCATACCTCGGCCAGATGGGCACGCGCATCGTCCTCGTGGGCACCGACGGCGGTTGGGGCGACCTGGTCGCCCCCAGCCACGCCGTCGCCGAGCTCGCCGCCGAGAAGGCCGGCCTCACTCTCCACGAGTCCTTCGACGGAGACTTCGCGGCCAAGGTGCGCACCGGCCCGTACGAGTGGACGCGGATGGCCGGGATCCAGCTCGGCGGCCCGGCCAACCCGCCCGCCCCCAAGGCCGCCGTGCCGACCCCCGAAGCGGGTGCCGGCGACGAGGGTGCCCAACCGAGCACCAGCACGAGCAACACCTGACGTGGGGCTCACCCGTTAGGACGTGTGACAGCGCGAACCGCACGTCCACAACGGGATGCCCGGATGATCGAAACGCCGCCCCTGGTGGACCAGTACTGCCACGGGGTGCTCCGCACGGACCTGGGCCTTGGCACCTTCGAGGCCCAGCTGGGCCGGGCCGCCGGCCCGCCCGCCTCCGGTACCACCTTCTTCGACACCCAGACCGGCTTCGCGGTGCGCCGCTGGTGCCCGCCCCTGCTCGGGCTGGAGCCGCACTGCCCGCCGGCCCGCTACCTGGCCCGTCGCCGGGAACTCGGCGCCCTGGAGTCGGGGCGGCGGCTGCTGCGAGGATCAGGCATCGGCGCCTACCTGGTCGACACCGGACCACACGGTGACCTGACGGCTCCGGCCGAGCTCGCCGCCGTCGGCGACGCCGAAGCGCACGAGATCGTCCGACTGGAACAGCTCGCCGAACAGGTGGCCGACACTTCCGGCACCGTCGACTCCTTCCTGACCAACCTCGACGAGGCCCTGCACGCCGCAGCCAGTACCGCGGTGGCCTTCACCTCCGTGGCCGGCAACGGCTCCGCTCTGGCCTTCGCCCCTGAACCACCCGCACTCGCACAAGTGCGCGGCGCCGCCGGCCGCTGGCTGGCCGGACGTCGGCGCGGCGGACCGGTGCGTGATCCCGTCCTCCTGCGCCACCTCCTGTGGAGCGCCGTGGACTGTGGGTTGCCCCTGCAACTCCACGCCGGAACCAGCGAGCCGGTACTGCGCATCGACCGCACCGACCCGATGTTGCTCACCGACTTCGTCCGCGCCATCGGCGGCCTGGGCACCGACCTGGTGCTGTTGCACGGCTATCCCTACCACCGGCACGCCGCCCATCTGGCGAGTGCCTTCCCCCATGTCTACGCGGACCTGGGGCCGGCCCTCGCCCATACCGGGGCGAGGGCCGGCGAGGTGTTGGCCGAGCTCCTGGAGCTGGCTCCGTTCGGGAAGCTGCTGTTCTCCAGCGGCGGGCGTCGGATCCCGGAACTGCACGTGGTCGGCGCGCGGGTGTTCCGCGAAGCGCTCGCCCGTGTCCTGGGCGGCTGGGTCGGCGACGGAGCCTGGTGCCGTCCGGATGCGGAACGGGTCGCCGCCATGATCGCCGCTGGCAACGCACGTCGCGTCTACGCCCTGAGGTGAGGCCCGTGGGCCAGCCGGCCGGGCACGGGACGTCAGGCCGGGGAGAGCGCGGATTCCTGCTGCGCCGGGATGCCCGCCGCCGGGGTGGGACGTTCACGCAGGCTCAGCGCCACGCGTAGCACCGCGATCCACACCAGGCAGGACCCCAACATGTGGGCGCCCACCAGCAGCTCGGGCAGCTGGGTGAAGTACTGCACGTAGCCGATCGCCCCCTGGGCAACCAGTACCAGCAGCAGGTCTCGGGCGCGGGCACGGGTGTCGTGCGGTGCGTCCACCACGCGCAACGCCAGCCAGAGGGCCAGGGCCAGGGCACACACCACCCACGCGGCGATCGCGTGGACGTGTGCGGTGGTGGCCCAGTCGAAGGGCATGCGCTCGACCTCGCTGCTGTCACCGGCGTGCGGACCCGAGCCGGTGACGACCGTACCCGCGGCCACCAGCACCAGGGTGGTGGCGATCAACGCCCAGGACAGCTTGCGCACCGGCTTCGGGACGCGGGGCCGGGCCGGGGCGTCGCCCTCGCCCGTACGGTGCCAGCCGATGGTGGTCACCGTGATGAGCGCGGTGGCCAGCAGGAAGTGCCCGGCCACGCTGAACGGGTTGAGGCCGGTCATCACCGTGATGCCGCCGAGGACGGCGTTGCCCATCACCACGAAGAACTGCAGCCAGCCGAGCCGGGTCAGGGAACGGCGCCACGGCTTGGCGGACCGCGCCGCGATGATCGACCAGCCGATCGCCGAGCACAGCACGTACGTCAACATCCGGTTGCCGAACTCGATCGCGCCGTGCAATCCCTGTTCGGGAGTGGCGAACAGGCTCTCGTCCGTGCACTTGGGCCAGGTGTCGCAGCCCAGCCCGGAGCTGGTCAGTCGTACCGCGCCGCCGGTGACGACGATGGCCACGCTCATCACAAGGGCGGCGAGCGCGGCACGACGTACGGTCCGGGGCGTGGGGGTCCAGCGTTGGGCGATGAAAGCGAGGGGGGTCAACACGAGCACCATCGTAGGGCTCGACTTGTGCAAACTTTCACGAGGGGCGGAGACCGGTGCCCAGGACTGGACGGACGGTGCTCAGACCGGGCGGATACCGGACAGCGAGCGGGTCCGCCGGTAGAGGGCGGCGGCCGGGTCTCCCCGGCGCTGCCACCACACCCGCACCCGCCACTGTCCGTCCGGCCCCGGAGCCGCCGGCGACCGCAGGAACTCCTCCGCCAGCTCGGAGCCGACGTCCTCGGCGCTGCGGTCGGTCACGGTGGCCGTACTGTGCCAGGGGTGTTCCTGCGCGGTCCATGTCCCGTCCGGGGCACGCACCTCGAACAGCCACACGGCCAGCCAGGACGCGGTGTCCAGCACGGCTCGCACCCGCTCGTCCGGGAGTTGGAACCGTTCGGCGATCCGCGCCGGTGCGTCACCGCGGATACGCGCGGCCAGCACGGCCTGCGGCAGGTGCCGGTCCGGCAAGCGGCCCTCGCCGCGCAGCCGCTCCAGCCCGCCCCGCGGCACGTAGTGCAGGCGCAGACGCAGCTGGCGGGCGATGTGGTCGAGGGCCTCCGCCGCCTCCTCCCAGCCGGGGGAGCGGCTCGACAGTACGGAACGGAAGTCGTCCTCGGCGGCCACGCACCAGGCGATGGCCTCCTCGTTGGCGCCCAGCTCCGCCAGCCGGTCGCCCATGAACACCTTGGCCTGCGCCAGACCGCGGCGGTTGGTCGGGTCGTCCTGGTCCAAGTTCAGCCACACGTCGACGGCGGCCCGTGTCTGGTCGCAGGCCCGCCGTCCGGCAGCCACCTCGCCGGCGCTCGGGCCCTCCTCGCCCGCGGACCCCAGTGGATGACGGGGGATCCTGGCCTCATCGCTCAGTGGCCAGGCGAGCCACACGCCGTGATTGATCAGCGCTCGGGCGTGCCAGCGGGCGAACTCCGCCGAGTGCGCTGCCGCACGCTCGGAATGGACCAGCGCTTCCTCGATCGCGGTCAGTGCCGCCAGGCGGTTGCCCTGGGCGAAGCGACGTCCGGCCAGGTCGCCGAGGCGAAGGCCGAGCCGGGCGGAACACTCGGGGTCATCGCCGGCCAGCCGGCGCAGGGTGGAGATCAGTTCGCCCAGGAGCCGCTCGCGGTCATCGCCCGCAGCGTGCCGCCCCTGTTCGTCCAGGCGGGCCCGGGCCCACTCCTCGTCCAGCCGTAGAGCGGTCTCCCGCTGCGTCATGGCCGCCCCCCAGCGCTCGTGGTCCTGGCAACGCGATGTGCCCGGCGGTCATCCTAGAGCGTGGGCCGAGCGCCTCGCCTCGCTCGCAGCGGCCTCACTCCCAGCGGAAGAACCTCGCTGCTGCACCCAGGCCGAGGACGGCCCAGGCGGTCAGGACGCCCAGTGCGCCCCAGGGCATCCCCGCGCCGTGTTGCAGCACCTCACGCAGGCCGTCGGAGAGAGCCGACACGGGCAAGACTTCCAGGGCGGAACGGACTTCGGCGGGGAACTTCGAAAGCGGCACGACGACCCCGCCGCCGACGAGGAGGAGCAGGAACACCAGGTTGGCCGCTGCCAAGGTGGCCTCGGCCTTGAGGGTGCCCGCCATCAGCAGACCGAGGCCGGAGAAGGCTGCGGTGCCCATCAGGACGAGCAGCAGCACCCAGAGCGGGTTGCCGTGCGGGGACCAGCCCAGGCCCCAGGCGATCGCGGTGAGCAGGGCGATCTGGAGCACCTCGGTGAACAGCACCGACAGGGTCTTGGACACCATCAGCGCCCAGCGCGGCAGCGGTGAGGCACCCAGTCGTTTGAGTACCCCGTAGCGTCGGTCGAAGCCGGTGGCGATGGCCTGGCCGGTGAAGGCGGTGGACATGACGGCCAGCGCCAGGACGCCCGGGGCGAGGAAGTCCACGGAGGCGCCGGGGCCGGGGGTGTCGACGATGTCGACGGAGGCGAAGAGCACCAGGAGGAGCGCCGGGATGATCACGGTGAGGAGCAGTTGTTCGCCGTTGCGCAGCAGCATCCTGGTTTCCAGGGCGGTCTGCGCCGCGATCATGCGGCCCAGGGGGGCCGCCCCGGGGGCGGGTGTGAATGTCCCGGCGCTCATGCGCGTAGCTCCTTGCCGGTCAGCTTGAGGAAGACATCCTCCAGGGTGTGGCGTTCCACCGAGATGCTGTCGGGCATCACTCCGTGTTGCGCGCACCAGGAGGTGACGGTGGCCAGCAGTTGCGGCCCGACGTCCCCGGTGATCCGGTAGCCGCCGGGATGGGGTTCGAGGGCGGTGCAGCCGTGGGGCAGCGCCTTGAGCAGGGCCGCCAGGTCCAGTCCTGGGCGTCCGGTGAAGCGCAGGGTGTTCTCGGCGCCGCCCCGGCAGAGTTCCTCGGGGGTTCCCCGGGCGATGACCTTGCCCCGGTCGACGATGGCGACGTCGTCCGCGAGTTGCTCGGCCTCGTCCATGTGGTGGGTGGTCAGCACCACGGTGACGCCGTCGGCGCGCAGTTCCCGCACCAGTTGCCAGGTGGCCCGTCGGGCCTGTGGGTCGAGTCCGGCGGTGGGCTCGTCCAGGAAGACCAGTTCGGGGCGGCCCACCACGGCCATGGCCAGGGACAGCCGCTGTTGCTGGCCGCCGGAGAGCCTGCGGTACGGGGTGCGCCCGCATCCCTCAAGACCCAGGCGTTCGATGAGTGGACCGAGTTCCAGTGGGTGGGCGTACAGCTTGGACATGTGACGCAGCATCTCTTCGGCACGGGCTCCCGAGTACACGCCGCCGGACTGCAGCATCACCCCGACACGGGGCCGAAGCCGGGCCGCGTCCGCCACCGGGTCCAGACCCAGCACGCGGACCGTTCCGGCATCGGGGCGGCGGTAGCCCTCGCAGGTCTCCACCGTGGTCGTCTTGCCCGCCCCGTTGGGGCCGAGGACCGCGGTCACGCCACCGGAGCGGACGTCCAGGTCGAGTCCGGCCACCGCGGTCTTCTCGCCGTACCGCTTCACCAGACCGCGGATGAGCACGGCGGGGTCGGCGGGGTGATTCGTCATGCGGGCGAGTCTACGAAGGCGGCGACGGGGCGCCGGCCCCGGGGCGGGCGGCACGGCCGGGCCGGGGGCGCCACGTGCTGCCCGGTACGCAGGGGGCTGGGTGTCCGCCGGCGGCCCTTCGCGCCTGGCCGACGTGGGGGTGCGGGCCTTGGAGCCGGGCGTCGGGGACGGGCTGCACACACCCTGCTGTCCGTGACGCGGAGTAACACCGGGCGCCTAAATTAGGTAACCCTAAGTGATGGAGGCCACCAGGGGTGGCGTCGATCACGGCTTGTCGCCCCTCGGCTATTTACGCAACAATGGTGTTGTGAAAAAAGGCGAACGGCTGACGGAGGCCCCCCAGGGGGAGCTCGCGACCGGGGAGCGGTCCACCCGCAACCGCGTGGCGCGCTCGATCCTGGACCACGGCCCCTCCACCGTCGCGGACCTCGCCCAGCGGCTGGGCCTGACCCAGGCCGCAGTTCGACGACACCTCGACACGCTCGTCGCCGACGACGTGGTCGCCCCGCGTGAGCAGCGTGTCTACGGTGCGCGCACCCGGGGCCGGCCGGCCAAGGCCTTCGCCCTCACCGACTGCGGGCGGGATGCCTTCGACCAGTCCTACGACCAGCTCGCTGTCGAGGCGCTCCGCTGGATCTCGCAAGCCGCGGGTGGCGGAGAGCGGGGGGAGGCGGCCGTCGCTGCATTCGCCCGGGCCCGTATGGAGGCGCAGACTGAGGGCTACCGGCGGGCCATGGAAGCCGCCGAGCCGCAGGGTCGCACTCAGGCTCTGGCCAAGGCATTGACCGCCGACGGGTACGCTGCTACGGCGCGCAGCGCACCCGGTCCGCACAGTGGCGAACAGCTCTGTCAGCACCACTGTCCGGTCGCCCACGTGGCCGAGCAGTTCCCGCAGCTCTGCGAGGCGGAGACCGAAGTCTTCTCGCGCTTGCTCGGGACGCATGTGCAGCGTTTGGCCACCATCGCCCACGGCGACGGGGTGTGCACGACGTTCATCCCGCGAAGCGCCGCACCACAGACCACCACATCAGCATCTGCAAGTACGGCCGGGAGGAACCCCGCATGACTCTCCCCACGGAGACTGCCCACCCTGAGCTCGATGGCCTGGGCACCTACGAATACGGCTGGGCCGACTCCGACGTGGCCGGCGCCGCTGCCAAGCGGGGTCTGTCCGAGGATGTCGTCCGCGACATCTCGGACAAGAAGTCCGAGCCCGAGTGGATGCTGAAGCTTCGACTCAAGGGCCTGCGGCTCTTCGACAAGAAGCCCATGCCGAACTGGGGCTCCGACCTGTCGGGCATCGACTTCGACAACATCAAGTACTTCGTGCGCTCCACCGAGAAGCAGGCCGCTTCCTGGGAGGACCTGCCTCAGGACATCAAGAACACGTACGACAAGCTGGGCATCCCCGAGGCCGAGAAGCAGCGCCTGGTCGCCGGTGTCGCCGCCCAGTACGAGTCCGAGGTCGTCTACCACCAGATCCGTGAGGACCTGGAGGAGCAGGGCGTCATCTTCCTGGACACCGACACCGCGCTCAAGGAGCACCCGGAGCTCTTCCAGGAGTACTTCGGCACCGTGATCCCGGTGGGCGACAACAAGTTCGCCTCGCTGAACACGGCCGTGTGGTCCGGTGGGTCCTTCATCTACGTGCCCAAGGGCGTCCACGTCGACATCCCGCTGCAGGCCTACTTCCGGATCAACACCGAGAACATGGGCCAGTTCGAGCGGACGCTGATCATCGTCGACGAGGACGCGTACGTCCACTACGTCGAGGGCTGCACCGCGCCGATCTACTCCTCGGACTCGCTGCACAGCGCCGTGGTCGAGATCATCGTGAAGAAGGGCGGTCGCTGCCGCTACACGACGATCCAGAACTGGTCGAACAACGTCTACAACCTGGTGACCAAGCGTGCCGTGGCCTACGAGGGCGCGACCATGGAGTGGGTCGACGGCAACATCGGCTCCAAGGTCACCATGAAGTACCCGGCTGTCTACCTCATGGGCGAGCACGCCAAGGGTGAGACCCTCTCCATCGCCTTCGCCGGCGAGGGCCAGCACCAGGACGCCGGTGCCAAGATGGTCCACATGGCTCCGAACACCTCCTCGAACATCGTCTCCAAGTCGGTGGCCCGGGGCGGTGGCCGCACCTCCTACCGCGGACTCATCGAGATCGGTGAGGGTGCCCCCGGCTCGAAGAGCAACGTCCTGTGTGACGCGCTACTCGTCGACACCATCTCCCGCTCCGACACCTACCCGTACGTCGACGTCCGCGAGGACGACGTCACCATGGGGCACGAGGCGACCGTCTCCAAGGTCTCCGACGACCAGCTCTTCTACCTGATGGCCCGCGGCCTGTCCGAGGACGAGGCCATGGCGATGATCGTGCGCGGCTTCGTCGAGCCGATCGCGCGGGAGCTGCCCATGGAGTACGCCCTGGAGCTCAACCGGCTGATCGAGCTGCAGATGGAGGGTTCGGTCGGCTGATCAGGCCGGCCCTCACCCCGCAGCGCAGATCCCTTTGACGCAAGACGTAGGAAGAGAGCAAGACGACAGCCATGGCTGAGGCTCAGAACATTCCGGCGGGTTCGACCACCGCCGGCGCGATCGCGGTGGCCGCAGAGTCCACCGTCGCCACCCGGATGAGCGCGCCCCCGTCCTTCGACGCGGCCGACTTCCCCGTGCCGCACGGCCGCGAGGAGGAATGGCGCTTCACCCCGCTGGAGCGCCTGCGCGGGCTGCACGACGGCACCGCGACCGCCACCGGCACGATGAAGGCGTCCATCGAGGCCCCCGAAGAGGTCACCGTCGAGTCGGTGGAGCGCGCCGACCCGAGGGTCGGTAAGGCCGGCACCCCGGTGGACCGCGTCGCCGCGCAGGCCTTCACCTCCTTCGCCAAGGCCACGGTCGTCACCGTGCCCAAGGAGGCCGTGCTCTCCGAGCCGATCCGGGTCACCCTGCACGGCGAAGGCGGAACCACCTTCGGCCACACGGTCTTCGACGTGCAGCCCTTCGCCGAGGCCGTCATCGTCATCGACCACACCGGCGACGGCGTACGTGCCGCCAACGTGGACTTCCTCATCGGCGACGGCGCCAAGGTCACTTTCGTCTCCGTGCAGGACTGGGACGACACCGCCGTCCACTGCTCCCAGCACAACGCCCGACTGGGCCGGGACGCCAGCTTCAAGTCGGTCGTCGTCACCTTCGGCGGCGACGTGGTGCGTCTGCACCCGCGCGTGACCTACGCGGGGCCCGGCGGAGAGGCGGAACTCTTCGGCCTGTACTTCACCGACGAGGGCCAGCACCAGGAGCACCGTCTGCTGGTCGACCACTCGGTGCCGCACTGCAAGTCGCACGTCGTCTACAAGGGCGCGTTGCAGGGCGAGGGCGCGCACGCGGTGTGGATCGGTGACGTGCTGATCGAGAAGGCCGCCGAGGGCACCGACACCTATGAGATGAACCGCAACCTGGTCCTCACGGATGGCGCGCGGGTGGACTCGGTGCCGAACCTGGAGATCGAGACCGGCGAGATCGTCGGCGCCGGACACGCGTCCGCCACCGGGCGTTTCGATGACGAACAGCTGTTCTATCTCCAGGCCCGTGGCATCCCGGCCGACGAGGCGCGCCGTCTGGTGGTGCGCGGCTTCTTCGCCGAACTGGTCCAGCAGATCGGTGTCCCGGACATCGAGGAGCGTCTGATCGCCAAGATCGAGGCCGAGCTGGAAGCATCGGTCTGATGACGTACCTGAAGGCCTGCGCACTGAGCGAGCTGAGCGAGGACACCCCCAAGAGGGTGGAGCTCGACGGCACGCCGCTCTCCATCGTGTCGACCGCCGGGGAGGTGTTCGCGATCCACGACATCTGCTCGCACGCGAACGTCTCCCTCTCCGAGGGCGAAGTCGAGGACTGCCAGATCGAGTGCTGGCTGCACGGCTCCGCCTTCGACCTGCGCACCGGCAAGCCGTCCGGGCTCCCCGCCACGCGCCCCGTCCCCGTATACCCCGTAAAGATCGAAGGGGACGACGTGCTCGTCTCCCTCACCCAGGAGTCCTGAGACACCCATGGCAACGCTTGAAATCCACGATCTGCACGTCACCGTCGAGGCGGACAACGGCTCCCGCGAGATCCTCAAGGGCGTCGACCTGACCGTCAAGCAGGGCGAGACGCACGCCATCATGGGCCCCAACGGCTCCGGCAAGTCCACCCTGGCGTACTCGCTGGCCGGTCACCCGAAGTACACCGTCACCGGTGGCACCGTGACCCTCGACGGCGAAGACGTCCTGGCGATGTCCGTCGACGAGCGCGCCCGCGCCGGTGTCTTCCTCGCCATGCAGTACCCGGTCGAGGTGCCCGGCGTCTCCGTCTCCAACTTCCTGCGCACCTCGGCGACCGCGATCCGCGGCGAGGCCCCCAAGCTGCGCACCTGGGTCAAGGAGGTCAAGGAGGCCATGGAGCGGCTGTCCATGGACCCTGCCTTCGCCGAGCGCAACGTGAACGAGGGATTCTCCGGCGGTGAGAAGAAGCGCCACGAGATCCTCCAGCTGGAGCTGCTCAAGCCGCAGATCGCGATCCTCGACGAGACCGATTCCGGCCTGGACGTGGACGCCCTGCGCATCGTCTCCGAGGGGGTCAACCGCGTTCGTGAGACCGGCGAGGTCGGCACCTTGCTGATCACGCACTACACGCGCATCCTGCGCTACATCAAGCCCGACTTCGTGCACGTGTTCGCGAACGGCCGCATCGCCGAATCCGGTGGCGCCGAACTCGCGGACCAGCTGGAGGCCGAGGGCTACGACCGCTACGTGAAGGGTGGCGCTACCGCGTGACACAGCTGCCTGGCCTCCTCACTGAGTCCCAACTGCTTGGCGAGGCGATCCGCAAGGACTTCCCCCTGCTGGATCGTGTGGTCCACGACGGGAAGAAGATCGTCTATCTGGACAACGCGGCGACCTCCCAGAAGCCGCGTCAGGTGCTCGACGCGTTGAACGAGTACTACGAGCGCCACAACGCCAACGTTCACCGTGGCGTGCACGTGCTCGCCGAGGAGGCCACGGCGCTGTACGAAGGTGCCCGCGACAAGGTCGCCACCTTCATCAACGCCCCGAGCCGGGACGAGGTGATCTTCACCAAGAACGCCTCCGAGTCGCTCAACCTGGTCGCGAACATGCTCGGCTGGGCGGATGAGCCCTACCGGGTCGACAGCGAGACCGAGATCGTCATCACGGAGATGGAGCACCACTCCAACATCGTTCCCTGGCAGCTGCTCGCGCAGCGTACGGGCGCGAAGCTGAAGTGGTTCGGTCTCACCGACGACGGCCGTCTGGACCTGTCGGACCTCGACGAGGTCATCACCGAGAAGACGAAGATCGTCTCCTTTGTGCTGGTCTCCAACATCCTCGGCACCCTGAACCCGGTGGAGGCGATCGTCCGGCGCGCCCAGGAGGTCGGCGCGCTGGTGTTGATCGACGCCTCCCAGGCGGTGCCGCACATGCCGATCGACGTCCAGGAGCTGGGCGCCGACTTCGTGGCCTTCACCGGTCACAAGATGTGCGGTCCGACCGGTATCGGCGTGCTCTGGGGCCGGCAGGAGCTGCTGGAGGACCTGCCGCCCTTCCTCGGTGGCGGCGAGATGATCGAAACCGTCTCGATGCACTCCTCCACGTACGCGCCGGCGCCGCATAAGTTCGAGGCCGGTACGCCTCCGATCGCCCAGGCCGTCGGCCTCGGCGCGGCCGTGGACTACCTGTCCGCGATCGGCATGGACAAGATCGCCGCCCATGAGCACGCGATCACCGAGTACGCAGTCAAGCGCCTCCTGGAGGTGCCCGACCTGCGCATCATCGGCCCGGCAACGGCCGAGGACCGCGGGGCGGCGATCTCCTTCACCCTTGGGGACATCCACCCGCACGATGTCGGCCAGGTGCTTGACGAGCAGGGCATCGCCGTACGGGTGGGTCACCACTGCGCCCGCCCGGTCTGCCTCCGTTACGGAATTCCTGCGACCACCAGGGCGTCGTTCTATCTGTACTCCACTCCGGCGGATGTCGACGCCTTGGTCGACGGCCTGGAGCACGTACGAAACTTCTTCGGATGACGGTCACGAAGGCCACAGGGACGACGAGGACGCCGTGAAGCTGGATTCGATGTACCAGGAGCTGATCCTGGACCACTACAAGCACCCGCACGGGCGCGGTCTGCGCGAGGGCGACGCCGAGGTACACCACGTGAACCCGACGTGTGGTGACGAGATCACGCTGCGCGTGAAGTACGACGGCGAGACCCTGACCGACGTGTCGTACGAGGGTCAGGGTTGTTCGATCAGTCAGGCCAGCGCCTCAGTGCTGAACGAGCTACTCGTCGGTAAGGACCTGGCCACAGCTCAGAAGATCCAGAGCACCTTCCTTGAGCTGATGCAGTCCAAGGGTCAGATCGAGCCCGACGAGGCGATGGAAGAGGTGCTGGAGGACGCCGTCGCGTTCGCCGGCGTTTCCAAGTACCCGGCTCGGGTGAAGTGCGCTCTGCTGAGCTGGATGGCATGGAAGGACGCGACGGCCCAGGCTCTGGGTGACGGCGCCGAGAGGAAGACCGCATGAGCGAGACCGAGAACACCGCGACCGAGGCCGTGGCGCAGAGCCCTGTGGCAGAGGGCTCGGTGGCCACCAAGCCGGCGAGCGAGGAGGAGGTCCGAGAGGCCCTCTACGACGTGGTCGACCCCGAGCTGGGCATCGACGTCGTCAACCTCGGCCTGATCTACGGCATCCACGTCGACGACGCCAATATCGCCACGTTGGACATGACGTTGACCTCGGCGGCCTGCCCGTTGACCGACGTGATCGAGGACCAGGCGAAGTCGGCGACCGAGGGCATCGTCAACGAACTTCGGATCAACTGGGTCTGGATGCCACCGTGGGGTCCGGACAAGATCACTGACGATGGTCGTGAGCAGCTGCGCGCGCTCGGATTCAACGTCTGAGTCCTCTGCGGACGGCACGACAGCCCCCGGCGTTAGCCGGGGGCTGTTTCGTTGTTCACCGGAAAGGACTGGGCCGTTTGTGTACGGGTGTACATAAGGCTGCGTACACTCGCACGCATGCCCTATGTACTGCTGGCCGCGGCCATCGCCGCCGAGGTCGCCGGGACCACTTCGATGAAGTTCAGCGATGGTTTCAGCAAGCTGTGGCCGTCCCTCGGCACGCTGGTCGGCTATGCCATCGCCTTCACCCTGCTCGCCCAGACCCTCAAGAGCATGTCGGTCGGCACCGCCTATGCCGTCTGGGCCGGAGTCGGTACCGCGGCCATCGCTGCCATCGGCATGATCTTCCTCGGGGAGGCCGTGACCGCGGCCAAGCTAGCCGGCCTGGCGCTGGTGGTGGGTGGGGTGGTCCTCCTCAACCTCGGTGGCGCCCACTGATGGCCCGCCGCTACGACCCCCAGCGGCGGTCGCGGATCATCGACGCGGCGATCCGGGTGGTCGGTGAGCGCGGCATCGGTGGCCTCAGTCACCGGTCGGTGGCCGCCGAGGCGGACGTCCCCCTGGGTTCGACCACGTACCACTTCAAGACCTTGGACGACCTCCTGGTAGCCGCCCTGCGGCAGGCCAACGAGGGCCTCGCCCAGAAGGTGGCGCAGAGCCGGGCGCTGACCAACCCCGACGTGGATCTTGCTACGGAGCTCGCGGGCCTGTTGGGCCAGTGGCTGGCCGGCGAGCGCCCCGGAGCGGAGCTGGAGTACGAGCTCTACCTCGCAGCGCTGCGCCGCCCCGCGTTGCGGCCGGTGGCCGCCGAGTGGTGCGAGGGGGTGGCCGAGGCCCTGTCGGCCCGCACCGACCCGCTCACCGCACGGGCGCTGGTGGCCGTCATGGACGGCATCTGTCTCCAGGTCCTCCTCACGGATGCCGACTACGAAGAGGAGTACGTGCGGGAGGTCCTCGGTCGCGTCCTGGTGCCGCGCTGAGGGCGGTCATGGGTGAACAGCCCGCAGGGCGGCCTCGACGCTCGACTCGATGTCGCGCACCGGGTAGATGACCTCGCGCACGGTGCGGTCCTGGTCCACCACCAGGGTCAGCCGTTTGAGCCGGCTCGTCCCGGCGGCCCGGAAGGTGGGCAGCCGCAGCGCTGCCGTGAGGGTGAGGTCCGCGTCAGACAGCAGTGTGAACCCCAGGCGCTCCTTGGCGGCGAAGTCCCGCTGCTCGTCGGGGCGCTGGGTGGAGACCCCGCGCACGCTCGCGCCGGCCGACGTGAACTCCGCGAGTCGGTCCCGGTAGGTTGCCGACTCCAGCGTGCAGCCCGGGGCGCCCGGGATCTGTGACCAGCCCGGGGGGTAGGCCTCGGGGCGTGCGTACGCGCCGGGAAAGCAGTAGAGCACCGTGAACGGGGAGGCTGCGACGGGGTCGAGCGTTGCCTCCTGTGGCCCGGACAGCCTCAGCTCCGGTAGCCGGGTGCCCTTCAGCGCATGGACCCGCGCGGCTTCGCGCGAGTGTGCATCGGTCGTCGCCGATGTCGTCCCCTCGCCCAGGACCCAGGTGTCACCCCAGTCCTGGAGCGCCACGAGTACCGGCAGGAGTCCGCGGCCACGCGGGGTGAGTCGGTACTCGTGGCGCGGTGGACGGTCCTGGTAGGGCTCCCGCGACAGCACCCCGGCCTCGACCAGCATCCGCAGTCGTTCGGTGAGGACCTTGCGGGACAGGCCCAGTTCGCGCTGGAGCGCGTCGAAGCGGTGCACCCCGCGGGCGGTGTCCCGCACGATCAGCAGCGTCCACCAGTCGCCGACCACGTCAAGAGCCTGGGCGATGGCGCAGTTGGTGTCGTCGAAGTGGGTGCGCTGAGCCATGTGGTCCCTCCCGGGTCCGGTGAGCCGTTGACCTCAGGCTGTCACGCTGGGATAGTGAGTTCCCAAAAGGAACTAACATCTTCGGGGGGTTGGGTGAAAGGCCTGCGCGAGGTTCCACGGGCCATCTGGCTCCTGGCCGCCGGAGGGTTCGTCAATGCCGTCGTCAGTTTCACGTTCGTCTTCGTCTTCGTGTACCTGACCGGACCGAGGAGCCTCTCCGCGGCGGACGCTGGCGTCCTCACCGCCATCGGCGGCCTCGGACTGATCGCCGGCAACTTCACTGGAGGCTGGTTCGGCGACCGCTACGGTCACCGCAACGTACTGCTGGTGGCGTCCGCGCTCACCGCGACCGCGCTGATGGCCCTGCCCCTGCTGGCCACCGGGCTGCTCTACGCCGCTCTTCCGCTGGCCCAGTACGGCGCGGGCGTGATCCGCGCCGCGAACTCCGCTTTGATCGCCTCCATCGTCCCCGAGGGGTCACGCCGGACCGCCTACGCGGTGATGCGCTGCGCCGCCAACGGCGGCCTCACCCTCGGCCCACCGCTCGGAGCCCTCCTGGCCACAGCGTTCTCCTACGACGTGCTCTTCCTCGCCGATGGCCTCGGGACCTTGGCCGTGGCCCTGTGGGCCGCCCGAGCGGTGCCTGCCGGGGCTCCGGTGGCGGGTGTGGCGCCCACAGCTGCCGCCAACGGCCTCCTGCGTGAACTCCGCACGCGGCCCGCCGTGCTGGTGCTCCTCGCAGCCGTCGGGGTCACCGACCTCGTCTACCGCCAGCAGTACTCGACCTTCCCGGTCTACCTCGCCGAACACGGCATGGACACCCGGTTCTACGGCCTGATCCTGGCCGTCAACGGCGGGATCATCCTGCTGCTGGAATTGCCCGCCGCCGTCGCCCTGCGACGTCGCTCCCCCCTGCACCTCGTGGGCTCCGGGCTGCTGCTGGTCGGCGCTGGCTTCGCCGTCCTGCCGGCCGGGGCGGGCTTGGCCTCCGTCATCACGATGATGGCCCTGCTGAGCATCGGGGAGATCCTCTACAAGACCCCCGCCACCGCCTACGTCGCCGATCAGGCACCAGAGCACCTCCGCGGCAGATTCCAGAGCCTCTACGCCGGGGTTTCCGTCAGCGGGGTCGTCCTCGCCCCTGCCCTCGGGGGCCTGTTGTACCAGTGGGCCCCGGGCCTGCTCTGGCCGTTGTGCGCGGCCCTCGGGGCGATGGCGGGTCTCGCGGTGCTGAGCGCGGCGGGGCGCACCGGACGATGGCCCCGAGCCGTCCCGCAGCAGCAGCCGGCTCCCGGAACGCGGGAGGCCGTCGAAACAGCGGGACCGGCACCTGAGACCGGTTCGCCCACACGGGCCGTCGCCGGTTAGCGTTCGGGCATGACTGCTACGCGTACCACCGGCGCCGTCGCCGCCGGACTTGCCACCATCGCCGCCGACGGCACCGTACTCGACACCTGGTTCCCCGCCCCCGCGCTGGCCGTTGAGCCCGGCCCCGCTGGTACCGAGCGCCTCACCGCCGAGCAGGCGGCCGAGCTGCTCGGCGCCGCCGCGCCGAAGGCCGTCGGCTCGGACCCGCGCCGGGGCGTCGAGGTGGTCGCGGTCCGCACCGTCATCTCCTCCCTTGAGGACAAGCCGCTGGACGCCCACGACGCCTACCTGCGCCTGCACCTGCTGAGCCACCGCCTGGTCAAGCCGCACGGGCAGAACCTCGATGGCGTCTTCGGTCTCCTGGCCAACGTCGCCTGGACCTCGCTCGGCCCGGTGGCCGTCGACCAGGTCGAGACCGCCCGGCTCAACGCCCGGGCGGAGGGCCTGCACCTCCAGGTCACCTCGATCGACAAGTTCCCCCGGATGACGGACTACGTCGCCCCCGTCGGCGTGCGCATCGCCGACGCCGACCGGGTCCGCCTCGGCGCCCACCTGGCCGAGGGCACCACGGTGATGCACGAGGGCTTCGTCAACTTCAACGCTGGGACCCTCGGCACCTCCATGGTCGAAGGCCGCATCTCCGCCGGCGTGGTGGTCGGAAACGGCTCGGACATCGGAGGTGGAGCCTCCACCATGGGGACGCTCTCCGGGGGCGGCAAGCAGATCATCACGATCGGTGAGCGGTGCCTGGTCGGAGCCGAGGCGGGCGTCGGTATCGCCCTGGGTGACGAGTGCATCGTCGAGGCCGGTCTGTACGTCACCGCGGGCACCCGGGTCACGCTGCCGGACGGGCAGATCGTCAAGGCCCTGGAGCTCTCCGGAGCCAGCAACATCCTCTTCCGACGCAACTCGGTGACCGGTGCCGTCGAGGCCCGACCGAACAACGCGGTCTGGGGCGGGCTCAACGAGGTCCTGCACAGCCACAACTGACCGTCTTTGGACCGGACCGGGTGGGGTCAGCTCCCGAGTCCGGTGCCGGGGCCCACGCGGCCGTAGGCCTCCAACAGCCCGTCGATCGCGCCGCGGTCGGCGGGCTGGAGCGGTTCTCGGACCGGGCCCGCCGGTAGGCCCAGTGCGTTCAGCAGGGCCTTGGCGGTGACGGCTCCGGGTGAACTCCCCGCCATCATTGCCTCGACCAGGGGCAACAGGGCCTGGTGGTGCGCGGTGGCGCCCGCGAGGTCACCGCTGTCGTAGGCGTCCAGCGCGGCGCGGGTCGCCTCCGGAGCGACGTTGGCGACGGTGCTGACGAAACCCGCTGCGCCCACCGAGTACAAGGGCAGGTTGTACTCCTCGCAGCCGGAGTAGTAGGCCAGCGCGGTGCGGGCGATCACGCCGGAGCTGCCCAGCAGGTCGTATGCGCAGTCCTTGACGGCGCGGATGCGGGGGTGCTCGGCCAGTCGCAGCAGGGTGCCGGGCTCGATGCGGGTACCGGTTCGGCCCGGGATGTCGTACAGCATCAACGGGATCCCGACGGCGTCGGCAACCTTGCGGAAGTGTGCTTCGAGTGCTGCTTGCGGCGGCCGGCTGTAGTAGGGGGTGAGGACCAGCAGGCCGTCGGCTCCCGCGTGTTCGGCCGCCCGGGCCAGGCGGAGCGCGTGGGCGGTGTCGGCGGTGCCCACTCCCGCGAGGACGCTGGCGCGTCCGTCCACGGACTCGATCACGGCCCGCACCAGCGCCGCTTTCTCAGCGTCGTCGGTGGTCGGTGACTCGCCGGTGGTCCCACTCAGGACCAGTCCCTGAATCCCGTGGTCGACCAGGTGCGAGGCGAGGGTTTGTGCGCCGTCGAGGTCGAGTGAGCCGTCTTGGGCGAAGGGGGTGACCATGGCGCACAGGGCGCGGCCGAAGGGCGGGGTGGGGCGTGTGAACGATGCCATGCGGGCAGTCTGTGGGCACCGCTTTCGCAGGTCTACTTAAAGTTTCTCTGTGGTCGATTTAGCAATGCTTTGCAAAGCGTGGTCGGGGCCGGGTTCACCGGAGGGATCGGATGTCGGGCCTCGTCCATCGCCCGGTGGCCTCGCGTTGGTGCGCTCTCAGTTCATCGGCATGCGGCGGATCAGGTCCTCGAAGGCCTCCCGCTCCTCGGGGCTCAGCTCCACCCGCTCCATGGGATGACCATCCACACCCCGCTGTCCGGGGATGCGAACCGCCGGGGAGCTCGGGCTGCTCACGGTGGCCGGCCGTTGGGTCTGTGATGGGCGCCGACCCCACGGCGTGCTGCGGCGGATCACCCAGATCGCGGCAGTCGCCAGCAGGACGCCGAAGCCGATTTCAGCAGCGGGGGAGAGGGTGGGGAGCACTCGGTCCTCCGGGGGGCGGGAGCGAACAGAGGGGTCCGTCGAGCACACCTAACACCACCTGACGGGGCGAATGCGGGCATTTGTGCTGAGGATCACACTAGGGGCGAAGGTCCCGAGTCGATCCGCCGAAGGTCCGGCCGGGGCAGCGGCCGGACCTTCTCGCGGCCGACGGGCCGCGGTCCCCGCGCGGGCCGTGACCCGCGCGGGAGCCTTTCCCTTACGGGCGGAAGCGCAACACCTGCGGGTCGTGGTCGCTGTTCTGCTCCGCGAACTCCGCGTTGATGTGCACGCTGTCGTAGCTGAAGTGCCGGATCCCCGGGCTGGTCAGGATCTGGTCCAGCACCTGGGCGTTGCCCTGGTAGACGTACGAGTAACGCTCCGAACGCGGGAGCGACTTGATCGCCGGGTAGAGCACCCGCCCCTCGCTCAGGGCCTTGGTGGTCTGGGAGAACTCGAAGTCGTTGATGTCTCCGAGGACCACCACGTTCGCCTTGCGGTCCAGCGCCAGGATGTCCTTCACGAAGCCGTTGACGGCCTGTGCCTGGAGCAGGCGCTTGGCCTCCGAGGAGCGCACCGGCGGCTGGTGGTGCGAGGTCAGGCTCTCGTCACCGCCCTTGGAGCCGAAGTGGTTCGCTATGACGAAGACCTTCTCGCCCCGGAAGACGAACTCGCCCGCCAGCGGCTTGCGGCTGTTCTCCCAGGCGGCGTTGGCCGGGTCCACCCGGCCGGGCGAGTGGGTCAGCGCCGCGCCGCGGCGTCCCTCGCGCTCCACACCGGTCGCGGTGACCGCGTCGCCGGCCGCCCGGTCGTTGAAGGAGACGCGCTCGGGGTTGAAGAGGAACACCTGACGGATGTTGCCGCCGGGCTGGCCGCCGTCCTGGTTGTTCTCCGGATCGACCCCACGCCAGTGGTAGGACGGGCCGCCGGCCGCGGTGATCGCCGCCGTGAACTTCTTCAGGGTCTCCTCGGCGGATACCGTGCCGTCGTTCTTGGTGCCGTTGTCGTCCTGGATCTCTTCCAGGGTGAGGATGTCGGGCGAGGACAGGTTCTCCACGACAGCCTTGGCCAACGCGTCGAACTTCTCCTGCGGATCGCCCGGGTCGAGGTTCTCGACGTTGTACGTGGCGATCGCCAACTCGCCGCGCCGCTGCGGGCGGGTCCGCTCGCGCTGAAGCCCGCGGCTCTCGACGGTGCCCAGCGTACGGGCGACCAGGGTGTAGCCGCCGTACTGGTTGAAGTCCAGCGGGCCCTCGGTGGCGCCGGAGAGGACGTCACCGACGTCGGCCTTCGGGAACGGCTGCTGGGAGATCGGTGCGAGCTGCTGGATCTGCAGGCGTCCGGTGTTCTGCGAGGTGTACGAGCCGTACACGGTGGCGCCGCGTCGGCTGTCGTGCTCGCGCGGCTTGACGGTCACCCAGAGCTCGGAGTAGGGGTCGGTGGCACCGACGACCCGCGAGGTGCCGATGCGGACGTTCATGCCTTCCAGGGACTCGTAGAAGTCCAGGGCGTAGCGGCGGGGATTGAGGGCCAGGCCGTTGATGCTGCCCTCGGCGTTCGCGTCCCCGTCCTGCGTGTAACGGTTGGGCACGTGACGCGCGTCGATGACGGCGGCGTCCGGGAGCGCGTTGCCGGAGGAGACGACGACGACCGTCGGCTTGGTGATCTGGGTGACCGACTGGTTGCCCGAGTTCAAGCCGCCGGGCACGTACTCACTGACCAGGCCCGAGACGGTGACGGCATCGCCGACGGCGACGGTCGGGACGGAACCGGTGTAGACGAAGACGCCCTCGCTGGTGGCGGGGTCGGCGTCAGCCTGGATGTCCTGGATCCAAAAGCCGCGCGAACCGTAGGTGCGCACGCCGGTGACGATGCCCTCGACGCCGGCGACCTGCTGTCCGTTGAGAGGGGATATGCGGGTGGTGCCCTGGATGTCGTGGATGCGTACGGCGGCCGACTCGGCGGCCCCCGTGGCGTCCGAGTCTGCGGCGGAGGCGGTGCCTGCGACGAGCCCCCCGGCGAGTGCGGTGGCGAGGACCGCGGCGACGGCGGCGGAGCGGTGCGGACGTCCGAAAGTGGACGGGCTGGAAGCCATGGTCAGAGGACTCCGGGTTTGTCGATGAGGGACGGAGTGGACGGACGACAGTGGGGATTTGACGAGCCGACGGAGGTGTCGGCGGTTCCCACCGGGGACCCGTGGTGGGCCCCCGTCACATCTACGCGCGTCAATCTCTTGGCTGAATAGGGTACTTGTCAAGGGTTCTCGGGGGTCTTGCGGTGGACGTCTCGGTGAACCGGACGAGACGCCCCGAAATGCGTCTACGCTGGGCCCGCCGACGACGTCACCGAGGGAGAACCGTCCATGCCCGCAGAGCGCACCCCCATGCCGCCGGTACGGCTGCACTCCGACGCGGAACTGGCGCGCGAGGCGCTCGCTGCGCCGCTGTTCGCCCGTGCGGTGCGCCTGGCCCGCTGGACCGGCCCCGACACCCGTACCGGCGCCGCCGGTGAGCTGATCGACGCCCAACTGCCCGAAGCGGCGCTCGCACTCGGGCTCAGCGCGGACCCGGAGGGGCAGGCGCAGGTGAGCGAGGCCTGGCGGGTGGCGCTCGACGCCGGCCTCGTGGAGATCCGGGAGTCGGGGGCGCCGCAGACCACCACGGCTGAGGGGGCGCCGCCGGCGCTCTCGGACGCCGACGAAGGCCCGCAGCTGCTCGCGGGCGCCGCTGCGGGCGCCGAACTCGCCCTGATCTGCGAGGGCGGACCGTCGGACGTCCTGGAGGTCTGGCTCGCAGCCCTCGACACCGTCCTCGCCGAAGCCGCCGTGCCGGACCTCGACGGCCTGATGGACGCCATCGACGAGGGCGGCACGGTCGACCTCGGCGCACTCGGCTGGGACCCCCGGCACGAGGCCGAGCTCCTCGACTCGGTCCTCGCCAACCTCTATCTGCTCACGGTCAGTGAGGGCGGCGCTGGCGACGGCCCGGTCCCGTTGCCCGTTCTCGCCGCATCCATGGTGGTGCCCGACGATATGGGGGAGCCGACCGATGACGTGCTGGAACAGGTCTCGGACGCGATGATGCGACTGGACGAACAGCTGCGCCTCCTGGAACCGATCGGACTGCTCGCCTACCGGCCGGTGGACGAGGAGCTGATGGCAGAAGCCGCGGACACCGAGGCGGCCACCGTGGAGGAGGAAGACATCTCTCGCTACGGGCTGGTGCGCCTGACTCCGCTCGGCCTCTACGGCGTCCGGGCCCGCATGGTGGAGCGGGGCATCGACGCGCCCGCCGTGGGTGAACTCGTGGGCAAAGGGGCGGACGCGCTGCTGGACTCGGTGGCCCGGTTCCCGGAGGCGGCGGCGCAGGCGGAGATCGAGCAGTGGCTCGTTCACCGGGAGGCATCGGCGGCGGCTGCGGAGCTGCTCGCAGCCGCGCGGGGCGGCGACGAACTGGCCCCGCTCCGCCGGCTGCGCTGCCAGCAGGCACTGGCGCTGGCCGGGGCGAGCGCCGAGCCGGCCGTACGCGCCGTGCTGGACGACCCCGAGCTCGGCGGGTTGGCCCGGGTCTGGCTGGTGGAAGGTGGTGCCGCCGATGTGCCGCCGCCCTCCGAGGAGCTGGTCTTCTGGTTGACGATCGACACGCTCGCCGCTCAACTCGCCACGGACGCCGAGGCGAGCGAACTCATCACGCTGATGGAGAGCCTGACCGGTGGGCAGCTCGGCTTCTTCGACACCGCCTGGCGGGTCGCCCATCCGGCCACCGCTGAGGTGTTGGAGGCGATGGGGCGCCTTCACCCGGATCGCAAGGCCGCTAAGGAAGCGCGTAAGGCTGCGTTCAAGGCCCGTTCAAGGCAGGCGAGTTGAGGTAACGCGTCACCTCGGATTCAGTCAGTGTTAAGTCGTAGTTCAACCTCGGGCGAGACCGTGTGCGCCGACCGCTCGATCAGCGCAACGCGTCCCCACGAGGAGAACCGATGCCGCTCAGCCGCAGGGAATTCACCGGCAGAACAGCCGCCGCCGGAGCTGGAGTCGCCCTGACCGGCGCGGTCGGCGCACTGGCCACCGCGCCCGGCGCCCTCGCCGCCGAGGAACCCTTCTCCCCGGGCCCTGCCGCCCGGGAGGGGAACGAAGCCGCCGCTCACCACCACGGACTTGGCTACGGGCCGCTGCTGCCCGACCCCGAGGGCATCCTCGCGCTGCCCGCCGGGTTCTCGTACCGGATCCTCACCCGCAGCGGAGTGACCCGACTGGACTCGGGCGAGTTCACTCCCTCCAACCACGACGGCACCGCGGCCTTCGAGGGGCACCGTGGGGTGACCCTGCTGGTCAACAACCACGAGCTCAAGGGCAAGCGGTCCAACTGGGACCACCCCGTGCCGCTCACCCCCGGCCTCGTCTACGACCCGGCCGCGGCCGGCGGCTGCACCGTGGTGGAGGTGCGGCGCGGTGGTGAGGTCGCCGAGTGGGTGGGCATCGCCGGTACCTCGACCAACTGCGCGGGTGGCAGCACCCCCTGGGGCACCTGGTTGACCTGTGAGGAGAACGCCGACCGGGCCGGCCAGAACGGGATGACCCGCGACCACGGCTACGTATTCGAGGTCGACCCCCACGATGTGCGGGCCAACCGGGACCCGAAGCCCATCAAGGCGTTCGGCCGGTACGCCCATGAAGCCGTCGTCATCGATCCCCGGCGTGGTCACGCCTACTTGACCGAAGACGCCTCGGGCCCCAACGGTCTCCTCTACCGTTGGGTGCCTCCGCACGGCTTCCGGCACGGTCGGGGGCGGCTACGTCGGTTGGCCGAGGACGCGGGATTGCTCCAGGGTCCCAAGTGCTACGACAGCTCCGGGCAGTTCGTCGACGACCTCTCGCGGGCCACCCGGGTCGGCACCGTCTACGGGGTGGACTGGGTCGACGTCCCCGACCGGGACGCCCGGGACACCGACGTCCGCAAGCAGTTCGGGGCGGGCGAGATCACCCGGGCCCGCAAGCTGGAGGGCATGTGGTGGGCGGATGGCGGAGCCTATGTGGTCTCCTCCTTCGCGCGCGCCGAGAGCCCCGGCCTCCCGCACGACGGGCAGGTGTGGTTCTACGACCCCAAACGCCGGACCCTGCGCCTGACCGTCCTCCTGGGTGTGAACCCCGACCCCTCCAAGGACGGCGCCTATGACGGGCCCGACAACATCACGGTCTCACCCTACGGAGGCCTCGTCATCGCCGAGGACGGGGACGGTATCCAGCACCTCTTCGGGGCGACGGACCGCGGTAGGACCTACCCGCTCGCGCGCAACGAACTCAACATCGGCACCGCACGCGAGCCGGAGTTCTCCGAGTTCACCGGGGTCTGCTTCTCCCCGGACGGATGCACGCTCTACGCCAACATCCAGGACCCGGGCATCATGCTGGCGATTACCGGCCCCTGGCGGCGCCGCGCCCAGCGGTGACGCCGGTGTCTTCCCTGCGTACCGCCTCGGCCCACTCCGACAGCAGGAACTCGTAGGCCTCCGCGGGCCAATCCGCGCCCCGGGGCTGTGCCGCCCGGTACTCGACCAGCATCCGTATCGCGTCGTTCGCCTCGGCGGCGGAGGGACGCGTGGGACCGGTGAGCCTGCGGGTAATGGAGACGGTGGACATGGGAACAAGGCTACGGGCGGGCACTGACAGCGACCCGCGAATTGCCGGTGGCATCGGTCACTTCGGCGCCCGCCCGTGCTGTGGAAGGTTTAAAGTGCCTGCCCAGCGGGCTTGACCATGCCACGCACTGTGCGGGACTTCACAAAGTCGCCCATGGCCGTCATCTCCCACTCACCCGAGAACTGTCTGATCAGCTTCGCCATCATGACGCCGGTCTGGGGTTCGGCACTGGTGAGGTCGAAACGCACCAACTCCTCACCCGTGGCAGCGTCGATCAGCCGGCAGTAGGCCTTGGCCACCTCGGTGAACTTCTGGCCGGAGAAGGAGTTCACGGTGAAGACGAGCCCGGTCGCCTCGGCCGGTAGTCGACCCAGGTCGACGACGATGACCTCGTCGTCGCCCGCGCCCTCGCCCGTGAGGTTGTCGCCGGAGTGCTTGATGGATCCGCCCAGGATGGACAGTTTGCCGAAGTAACAACTGTCCAGGTGGTTGCGCTGTGGCCCGAAGGCGATCACGGAGGCGTCCAGGTCGATGTCCTTGCCGCGGAAGGCGGGCTCCCAACCGAGACCCATCTTGACCTGGCTCAGAAGCGGACGCCCGCCCTTGACCAGGGACACCGTCTGGTTCTTCTGGAGGCTGACCCGCCCCTTGTCCAGGTTGATCTTCCCGCTGGCGGGAGCCGGGGCTGCCGGAGGCGCAGGCGGCATCGGCGGGGCGGTCACGGGCGCCGCCGCGGGCGGTGCCGGCTCCTCCTCCACGGAGACGCCGAAGTCGGTGGCGATCCCGGCCAGCCCGTTTGCGTAGCCCTGCCCCACCGCACGCACCTTCCAGGCGCCGCCGCGCAGGTACACCTCCATCACCACCAGGGCGGTCTCGGTGCTGAGCTGCGGCGGGGTGAAGGTGGCGAGCACGCTGTGGTCGTCCGCGCTACGGACCGTGGCGGTGGGCTCGATACCCTGGAAGGTCTGCCCGGCCGCATCAGGGCTCGCGGTCACCACGATCCGCTCGATGCCGGGCGGCAGCGCTGCGGTGTCCACGATGATCGCGTCCGGGGAGGTCCCGCCGCCCGAGCGGTAGGTCACCCCGGGGCCGGAGGGCTGGTTGTAGAAGATGAAGTCCTCGTCCGAGCGGACCTTGCCGTCGGCGGTGAGCAGCAGGCCCGATACGTCCAGCCGCACCGGGGCGGTGACGTCCACCGCCACTCGGGCGACGGGCAGCGGGAAGTTCGAGCCGGGGGTCATTGCGGTCATGCCGGGAGAACGACCGAGGGGGCTTTGCCGTTCCCTTACCCTGCGGGTTCCTCCCGACGGGCCAGACGGGTGTCCCGCGATCCTCGGCGGGCAGCACGAGGACGGGTGCGACACCTCGCCGCGTCCGTGCGCACTACGGGGCAGCCCTCAGTGGGACGGCTGCTACCGGCGGTCAGCGGTTGCGCGGGTGCTCGCGCGCCGCGCGTTCGTTGCCGTGCTTGTACGCGCCCGTCCACCTGGCCATCACCAACTGCGGTTCCGCGGCGGCGGCTTCGGCGAGGAACTTCCGTGCACGCGCGCCACGCAGTCTGCCGGCGGCGCGTCCCCGGTGGGTGATTGTCACTGATCCGTCGTCGAACTGGGCGTAGCTGAATCCGCTGGGTCGAGGCATGGCCCATACCCTGCGGCGGAGGGCGCGAGGAGGCAAGTGATTACTTCAGGGCGGCCTCCATCATCTTCTGGGCCACCGGCGCTGCGAGCTTGCCGCCCGCGATCTCCGAGCGGTCGGTGTCCGAACTCTCGATCACCACCGCCACCGCCACCTGGCGATCCCCGGCCTTGCCGTAGGCGGTGAACCAGGCGTAGGGGGTGTCCTTGTTGTTCACGCCGCGTTGGGCGGTTCCCGTCTTTCCGCCGACCTCGGCGCCGGCGACCTTGGCGTTGGCGCCGCCCCCCTCCTGGACCACCGTCCGCATCGCGTCCCGCAGTTGTTCGGCGGTCCGCTCGCTGATGACCCGCTCGCTCCTGGCGTCTTGGAAGCTCTCCAGCGCGTTGCCGTCGGAGTCAGTCACCTCGGTCACCATGTGGGGGGACACCAGCTCCCCACCGTTGGCGATCGCCGCCGACACCATCGCCATCTGCAAGGGGGTGGCGGTCACGTCGAACTGGCCGATTCCACTGGTGGCGATGAGGTCGGGAGAGGCCTTCTTCTTCGGGTACACGCTGGCGTAGGCGCGCACCGGGATGTCCTGTTCTTCGTCGTTGAAGCCGAACTTCTCCGCCATCGCACGCATCTTGTCCTGCCCCAGCCGGTGTGCGACCTCCGCGAAGACGTTGTTGCAGGAGTACCGCAGGGCGACGCGCAGGGTGGCGTTCTCGCAGGGTGCGGACTTGTTCTCGTTCTCCAGGATCGTGCGGGTGCCGGGCAGGGTGTACGGGTTCGGGCTGTCCGTCGGCTCGTCCACCGAGGAGTAGAGGCCCTCCTCCAGCGCGGCGGCGGCGGTGACCAGTTTGAACGTCGAGCCAGGTGCGACCGGTTTGCGCAGCGCCAGGTTGGTCATGGCCTCGCCCTCGTCGGCGGAGAGCTCCTTCCAGGCCGCCTGGTCGGTGCTGCCGGCGATCCGGCCGGGGTCGAAGGATGGGGTGCTCACGATGCCGAGGACCTCCCCGCTGGCGGGGTCGATCGCGACGGCGGCACCGCTCTTGCCCCGGAGGGCGTCGTAGCCGGCCTGCTGGACGGCGGGATCGATGGTGGTCAGCACGTTGCCCGGATCGGCCCGGCGGCCCGTCAGCATGTCCAGGGGCTTCTTCAGGCGCGGGTCGGATCCGTCGAGGATCGACTTGTAGATGCCTTCGAGCTGCGTCTTGCCGTAGACCTGAGAGCTGTACCCGGTGACCGGTGCGTACAGCGGGCCGTCGGCATAGGTCCGCTTGTAGGCGAAATCGGTGCCGTCCACCTTCTTCGAGCCGGTGACCGCCTCTCCGGCCACGATGATGTTCCCGAGCGGCTGCGAGTACTGCTCGATGACCGTCCGCCGGTTGTGTTCGTCGTCTGCGAGCGCCTGGCCCCGGTAGGCCTGCACCCAGGTGACCCGCACCAGCAGGGCGAGCACGAGGAGCAGACTGAAGACCGAAGCGCGCCTGATTGTCTTGTTCATCCCACTGGCACAGACGAGGCCTCGGGGCGGAACGTTCCGGTCCACCCGGTTTCTCAGACTTTCCTCACATCCTGCGGGTGGCGTGGGTCAGTCGGTCCCGGGCGTCGAAGAGCGCTTCCTTGATCGTCTCCTCGTGTCCGGGGGTGAGGCGCGCCACGGGCACCGAGCAGCTGACCGCGTCGCGGGCAGGCGTGCGGTAGGGGATGGCCACGCCGAAGCAGCTCAGCCCCAGCGTGTTCTCCTCGCGGTCGATGGCATAGCCCTGCTCGCGCACCAGCGCCAGCTCCTCGATCAGCTGCTCCCGGTCGGTCAGGGTGTGCGCGGTCACCGGCTCCAGGCGGCGCGGCAGCAGGGCTCGTACCTCGGTGTCGGTGTGTGTGGCCAGTAGCGCCTTGCCGAGTGCGGTGGAGTGCACGGGTAGCCGGCGGCCCACCCGGGTGAAGGGGCGCAGGTAGTGCTGGGACTGGCGGGTGGCGAGGTAGACGACGCTGGAGCCGTCCAGTCTGGCCAGGTGGATGGTCTCGGTGGTGTCGTCGGAGAGCCGGTCCAAGGTGGGCCGGGCGGCCGTGACCACTTCGTCCCCGTCGATGTAGGAGGTGCCCACCAGGAGCGCTCGCACCCCGATCCCGTAACGGGTGCCCGGGGAGTCCGTCTCCACCCAGCCGAGGTCGACCAGGGTGCGCAGCAGCATGTAGAGGCTTGATTTGGGGTACCCCACGCCCTGTTGGACGTCCGCGAGGCTGTGCAGTCCGGGCCGGGCGGCGAACCATTCGAGCAACTCGACCGTGCGGACGGCGGATTTGACGGGTGCCGCGCTGGAATCGACTGCGCTCATGTGCCCTTGCCCCTCTTGTCAATGCGGATCGCGCGGAAATAGGCTCCCCCGCAGGAGTTCATCATCACGAACAGCGTTCAGCATACTGAACGAGGGTGAAGGTGACCAGGATCAGGAGGTGGCGGACGATGGCAGGAAACCCAGTCTGGAGTGTGGACCCGCGCACGGGCGAGACACGTGAACGGGTCGCTTTCGAAGCCACACCCACGGACGTGGACCTGGCCGTCCGAGCCGCCCATGCCGCCCGGTCCGCGCTCACCGACCGCGCCACCCGGGCCGCGTTCCTGCGCGCAGCCGCCGCGGCCCTGGACGCGGCCGGTCCCCGGTTGACCGCGCTCGCGGACGCCGAAACCGCCCTCGGCGCCACTCGGCTCACCGGCGAACTCGGGCGCACCGGATACCAGTTGCGCGCCTTCGCCGAAGCCGTCGAAGAGGGTTCCTTCCTCGACATCCGGATCGACCGCGCGGATCAGAGCCTGACTCCGCCGCGACCAGACCTGCGCCGCTGGAAGGTGCCCCTCGGCGTCGTAGCCGTGTACGGCGCCTCCAACTTCCCCCTGGCCTTCTCGGTTCCCGGCGGGGACACCGCGAGCGCACTCGCGGCTGGCTGCCCGGTCGTCGTCAAGGCGCACCCCGACCACCCGGCGACCTCGCAGTTGTGCGCCACCCTGCTCCAGGACGCCGCCGCGGGCTGCGGACTCCCCCGGGAAGTGCTCCGCCTGCTCCACGGGTTCGACGCCGGACTGGAGCTGATCAGGCATCCGCTGGTCAGCGCCGCCGGCTTCACCGGATCGATCCGCGGCGGACGTGCCCTCTTCGACGCCGCCGCGGCACGGCCCGTTCCGATCCCCTTCCACGGAGAGCTCGGCTCGTTGAACCCCGTGGTGATCACCCCGGGGGCGGCTGCCGAGCGGGCCGAGGAGATCGCCGGCGGGCTGGCTGCGTCCGTGACCCTGGGCGTCGGGCAGTTCTGCGTCAAGCCCGGACTGGTCCTGCTCCCCGAGGGTGAGGACGGGGACCGCCTGGCCAAGGCCCTGGGCGAAGCTCTCGCGGGTGCCGCACCGGGCGTGCTGCTCGACCACCGGATGCGTGAACACTTCATCGCCGGAACCGCTCGGCGGGCCGCGCTCCCCGAGGTGCTCGCGCCGGTCCCGGCGGGTGCCGTGGGTGAGCACCAGGTCGGTGCCGGATACCTGTCCGTGCCGGCTCGGGCGCTGGCCGAAGACGGCCCGCACGAGTTGCTGTTGGAGGAGTGCTTCGGGCCGGTCACCGTTCTCGCCCGGTACACCGGCGCGGCCGAGGTGGAGGCGGTGCTCGGCCGGCTTCAGGGCAACTTGACGGCCACCGTGCAGGTGTCGGCCGCGGAGGCATCGGGTGCCGCCGGGGAGGTCGCCGGGCTGCTCGAACGCTTGACGTCACTGGCCGGGCGGGTGCTGGTCAACGGTTGGCCCACCGGTGTGGCCGTCGCACCCGCCCAGCACCACGGCGGCCCCTACCCGGCGGCCACCTCGGCGGCCACCTCGGTCGGGGGTACGGCGATCGAGCGCTGGCTGCGACCGGTCGTCTATCAGTCCGCCCCGCCCGCGCTGCTCCCCGCCGAGCTGCGGGAGGGCAACCCGACTGGGCTTCCGCGGCGGGTCGACGGCCGGCTGGAGATCTGAGAGCGCGGCGCCTGCTCCCGCAACCAGCCGGTCGGCGACTGCGTCGGTGCAGTCATGACGCTTGTGATCAAAGACGCCCTGCCCGCAGACGTGGAAACCGTGGCCGAACTGCACACCCGCGCTCGCGCCACCTACTACCGCGGTTGGATCGCGGAGGAGGAGTACCTCGGTGCGAGGGAGCGGGCTCGTACCCGTCAGGGTTGGCAAGCTGCGGTGGGGCGTGGTGACGGCAGCGTTCTGTGCGCGCAGCGGGACGGGGAGATCGTCGGGGTCGCTGCCTTCCGTGAGGTGGACGGGCAGATGACCCTGACCCAGTTGCACGTGGACCCGCGGGCCTGGCGCCAGGGGGTCGGTGCGGCGCTGCACGCGGTCTGCCTGGACCGTTGGCGAGCGGCGGGTGTCGATCGGGTGCGGCTGGACGTCTACGAGCACAATCTGCGGGCCCAGTCCTTCTACCAGGCGCTGGGTTGGGCCCGTGAGGCGCCATTCTCTGGTTCACATTTCACCTTGTGGTTTGACATGGCGCAGTGCGCGCGATGCCCCCCGTAGCGCCGTCCTGCGGTGATCGGCCTTGCCGTCGCTGAAACGTTCCCCTTGCTGCGCAAGGGAGCGGCTGTTCATAAGTAATGCTTAGTGATCCGCAAGCTTTCGATAGGGTGGACTTTGGTTTGGGTTCCCGGCACAGTTGGGGTCCATGGAGCACCTTCAGGCGAGGGCTAGCCTCGCAGAGCTGACCCGCGCGGAATTCGCGCAGACCACCACCTACTTGAACACCGCGACCTGCGGGGTGTTGCCCCGCAGGTCCGCGGCGGCCGTGCGGGACCTGGTCGACGCTGCCGAGGCCGGACGCGCAGAGGGGTTCGGCGACTTCGGGACGGTGGCCGCCGCCCGGGCCTCGTTCGCCCGGCTGACCGGCGTGGCCGAGGAGAGAGTCGCCCTCGGCTCCGCCGTGGCCACCCATGTCGGGCTCCTCGCCGCCGCGTTGCCCGCCGGGGCCGAGGTCCTCTGCGCGGAGGGGGACTTCGCCTCGCTGGTCAATCCGTTCGAGGTCCGCGGTGACCTCAAGGTGCGGTACGTGCCGCTGGAGTCCCTGGCACAGGAGGTCCGTGCGGAGACCGCGTTGGTGGCCGTCAGCGCGGTTCAGTCCGCGGACGGGCGCATCGCTGACCTGGCGGCCCTGCGGGCCGCCGCATCGGTCTACGGGGCTCGCACGTTGGTCGACGCCTCGCACGCCGTGGGATGGCTTCCCTTTGACGCCTCGCTCTTCGACTTCACCGTCACTGCGGGGTACAAGTGGCTGCTCGGCTCCCGGGGCGCGTCATATCTCACCGTCAGCGAAGAGGCGCAGGAGTCGCTGTCGCCCATCCACGCCGGCTGGGTGGCGGGCGCCGATCCCTGGGCCTCGACCTACGGTCCGGTGCGGGAACTGGCCCGGTCGGCGAGGCGGTTCGACGAGCCGCCGGCCTTCTTGGCCTACCATGCCGCGGCGCGCTCGCTCGCCCTCTTCGAAGAGGTCGGCATCGAGGCCGTGCACGCGCACAACACCGCCCTGGCGGCCCGCTGCCTCGCCGGTCTGGCCGAACTCGGTCATGTGCCGGTCCCGGCTCCCGGCTCGGCCATCATCTCCATCCCGGGCCTCGGTGACCTCCAGCGGCGCCTACTGGACCTCGGCGTGCTGACGGCGGCCCGGGCCGGCAATCTGCGGGCCTCCTTCCACCTGTACAACACCGAGGCGGACGTGGACCGCCTGCTGGCGGTGCTGGCCGGCTGACCGGACCCGCGGCTGCGGTCCAGGTCCGCGGTAGCCGGAGCTGTGCCGTGGCCGCACGTCCGCCATCCGCATCGCCTCCCGGCGCGCGGGGGGCGATGCGTACAGTGCGGTCATGAGCGATCAGCCGGTAATGCATGTCAAGGGTCGAGTGCTCGTCGGGCCCGAGGAGGTTCGGGACGAGTTGTGGGTGGTCGGTGGTCGGGTCACCTATGACCGGCCGCTCGGTTCCCGGGATGTCGTGACGGTGCAGGGTTGGGCTCTGCCCGGTCTGGTCGACGCGCACTGCCACGTCGGGCTCGACCGGCACGGGCCGGTGGACGACGCCACCAGCGAGCAGCAGGCGCTCGCCGATCGCGAAGCCGGCACGCTGTTGGTCCGGGACGCGGGTTCGCCCTCGGACACCCGCTGGATCGACGACCGTGAGGACCTTCCGAAGATCATCCGAGCCGGCCGGCACATTGCCCGCACCCGCCGTTACATCCGCAACTACGCGCACGAGATCGAACCGGCGGATCTCGTCGACTACGTGGCGCGCGAGGCGCGGCGCGGTGACGGTTGGGTGAAGTTGGTGGGCGACTGGATCGATCGGGAGGTGGGCGACCTGAGCGCCTGCTGGCCGCGCGCCGAGGTCGAGGCGGCCATCGCTCAGGCCCACCGGCTCGGTGCGCGCGTCACCGCGCACTGCTTCGCCGAGGACTCGCTGCGCGATCTGGTGGAGGCCGGCATCGACTGCATCGAGCACGCCACCGGACTGACCGAGGACACCATCCCGCTCTTCGCCGATCGGGGCGTGGCCATTGTGCCGACCCTGGTCAACATCGCCACCTTCCCGCACCTGGCGGACGGCGGCGAGGCCAAGTTCCCCCGCTGGTCCGCGCACATGCGCAGACTCCACGAGCGGCGCTACGACACCGTGCGCGCGGCCTTCGACGCGGGCGTTTCGATCTTCGTCGGCACCGATGCGGGGGGTTCGTTGCCCCATGGTCTGGTCGCCAAGGAGGTGGCTGAGCTGGTCACCGCGGGCATTCCGGCTGTGGAGGCGCTGTCCGCCACGGCTTGGGGGGCTCGGGCCTGGCTGGGGCGGCCCGGGCTGGAGGAGGGGGCTCCGGCGGACCTGGTCGTCTACGGACGGGACCCTCGCTCGGATGTGGGCGTGCTGGCGCAGCCCCTGCGGGTGGTGTTGAACGGCCGGATCGTGGGCTGAGCGAATGTCGGGGCGCCGTACCCGGGGCTGCCCGCACGGGGTTGACTGGGCGTTACTCGGCCCCCTTCGGTGTCGTTGTTAGGGCCCTTTGGTCCGAAGGTTCGGCAGGTCACACCCGAATGGCCCATCCCTGTTGGGGCTTTTGGGGCTGCTGTGCCCGATTAATCGAAAACAGTCGCGGAAACCACCCCTTGGGGTGAACTCACGCCAGGTCGCTGCTCGTTCACTCTCAGTGCGTAAAGATTCCCGGGTCGAGGTCCTCGCCACGCCATGTCCCCCATGGGCCAGGCGAGGGCTCCATCACTTCCTGGGGGTTCCACCGCAGTGAACAGCAACACCTTCCGCATGCCCGCACGTCGCCCCGCAGCCCTGCTCGCCTGCGCCACCCTCGCCGTGGGGCCGCTCGCCCTGCTGGCCGCGACGCCCGCGCACGCCACCGAGACGGAGGGGAAGGCCAGCGCCGTGGTGCTGCGGGCCGCACTCGACGTCTCGCTGCTCAACAAGGCCGTCGAGGTGCCGCTCAGCGCCTCCCTCAACGAGGTGCACGCCCCGGCCCACGCGGAGCAGACCGCCCTGACGGTCAACCTCGACGGTGTCGACGGCGGCCGGCCCTTCAGCCTGGTCAAGGCCGATGTGGCCACCGCCGAGGCCAGCACGGAACCCGAGCGCGCCGAGGCGCACAGCAACCTGTCGCGCGCCACCGTCCATGTGCCCGGCCTCCCGCTGCTCTCGATGATCCGCGTCGAGGAGGTCACCGCGAAGGCGGTCTGCGCGGCCGGGGAGAAACCCACCGCCGAGTCCAACGTCCTCGGCGCGGTGACCGTCCTCGGAAAGCGGGTCACCCTCACCGCCGGTGGCCCCACCCGGGTGAAGGTTCCGGCCGTCGGTGAGGTGCGCCTGGACCTGTCCCGGACCCAGACGACCTCGCAGACCGCCGCGGCGACCGCACTGCGGCTCAAGGTGGCCGTCAATCCGCTCAACCTCAACGTCGCCGAAGTCGAGGGCGAGATCGTCCTGGCCGCAGCCACCTGCACCACGCCCGCTACCGCCAAGCCCAGCCAGAAGCCCACACCGGCCGCCACGCCGAGGGCAACGGCCGAGCCCGCCGACGTCAAGGCCCAGTCCGGTGGCAGCAGCGCAGAGAACCTGGCCGAGACCGGGGGGAGTTCGACCACTGCCTACCTCGCCGGCGGAGCGATGGTCCTGCTCGGAGCGGGGGCCGGTTCGCTCATCCTGACCCGCCGAGGGCGCGGCGGCGCCTGACCAGCCCGAGGGGGGCCAGAGGGGAAGGACGAAGGGGGTGTGAGCCGACTGGCCCCCACCCCCTTCGCTCCGAGTCCGGTCGGCAGGAGGCCCCGGTCCGCTCAGCGGCCGGTCAACAGCAGCGCACGGTCCAACGCCTGGAGGAAGCGCCCGGTGGTGATCCGGTCCCGCACCGCGATCCGCAACCAGTCGGGACCGAGCCCCGGGAAGGTGTCACCGCGGCGGACGGCGAACCCCAGTCCCCGCAGCCGCTCCCGCACCTGCTCGGCCCGATCCACCTGGATGAGCACGAACGGGCCCTCGGCAGTCCCGAAGGTCCGCACCTCCTCGAACTCGGCGAGCCCCGCCAGCAGATGAGCCCGATCCGTGGCGATCTGCGCGGATGCCTGCGAGGCCTCGGCCAGCGCACGGGGCGAAACGCACGCCTCCGCCGCCGCCAGAGCTGGTGAGGACACCGCCCACAGTGGCTGTGCGCGTTCCAGGGCGGCGATCACCGCCGGATCGGCCAGCACGTAGCCGATCCGCAGCCCCGCCAGCCCCCAGGTCTTGGTGAGCGAGCGCAGGACAACCAGGCCCGGGACGTCGGTCCGCCCCGCCATCGCCTCGCTCTCACCGGGCACCGCGTCCATGAAGGCCTCGTCCACCACGAGGGTGCGGCCCGGGCGGGCCAGCTTCTCCAGCAGCGCAGCAGGGTGGAGGACCGACGTCGGATTGGTCGGGTTCCCGATCACGACCAGGTCCGCCGTCTCCGCGATCGCCGATGGATCGAGTCGGAACCCGTCCTCCGGGCGGAGCAGCACCCGCTCGACGGTATGGCCGGCATCGCGCAGCGCGGCCTCCGGTTCGGTGAACTGCGGATGCACCACGACCGGGTGGGCGGCACGCAGGGCCCGCGCGAGCAACACGAAGGCCTCGGCGGCCCCGGCGGTCAGCAGGACTCGTTCCACCGGCAGATCGTGCCGGGCAGCCACCGCGGCCCGGGCCGCCCGTCCGTCGGGGTACGCGGCCAGCCCGCCCAGCGAGCCTGCGATCCGCTCCCGCAGCCAGGCGGGCGGGGTGCCCGTACGCACGTTGACGGCGAGATCGCCAAGCTCGGTGTCGCGTACCTCCACGTCGCCGTGGTGCCGCAGATCGTGCCCGTCGCTCGGTTGCATGGGCGGTTCGCCTTCCGGTAGCGGGGGTGCGCACCGGGCAGTGAGGGGCGGGACCTGGTGGGGCATGGCTGCCGTGTGGGGGGTGACAGTCACAGGTGCTCCTTCCGTTACGTCGTACTGGCGGTGGTCACGGGCGGGGCGGCGGACAACGGCACAGGTCGCCCTCGCCGCCCCGCCCACGGGTTGGGAGGTGCGCTTCGGCACCAGGAGACGGCCACCCCCGGCGAGGGCGGCGGCTTCCGCGACCGAAGGCGTACCGACGGCCCGGGAGGCCGACTCGGAGGGACTGGACACCACGATCCCGGCGAGTACCGACGCATCGTAGGAGAGGAGCGGGACCCCCAGCCGGCGGGCCGCGCCCACGACGCCGGGTTCGAGAGCCTTGGCTGCGACCGTGGCGAGCGCTCCCACCGCACGTGCGTCGAGGCGCGCCTCGGTCAACACCGATCTGATCATGCCCTCGACTTCGGCGGTGGACACGCCCCGGCGCGCGCCCACACCGACGACCAGTGCGGTATCCAGGGGCGCATGGCGGTGATCGTCGCGCTGGGCGCGTTCCTGATGACCTTGGCCGGGGGCTGGGCGGCGCAACGCGTCACCGACCGCCGCCACCTCGTGCTCGGCCTCGCCGGCGGGCTGATGCTGGGCGTGGTCGGCCTCGACCTGCTGCCCGAGGCCCTCGACGCGGCCGGGGAGGAGGTGTTCGCCGTCCCCGTCGCCCTGCTGCTCTTCATCGGCGGGTTCCTCACCGCACACGTGGTGGAACGGGTCCTGGCCGTACGGCAGTCCGCACATGGCGCGGCCACCACGGGCAACGCGGCGGACGGCCGCGTCACCCGCGTCCCACAGGTCGGCCTGACCGCCGCCGCAGCGATGGTCGCCCACAGCCTCATGGACGGTATCGCCCTCGGCGTCGCCTTCCAGGTCGGTGGCGGCATGGGTACGGCCGTCGCGCTCGCCGTCATCACCCATGACTTCGCAGACGGGTTCAACACGTACACCCTGGCCAGCCTCTACGGTAATGCCCGGAAGAAGGCGCTGGCCATGCTGCTCGCCGACGCTGTCGCTCCGATCGTCGGCGCCGCCTCCACGCTGCTGTTCACCCTGCCGCCAGAACCGCTGGGCGGCTATCTCGGCTTCTTCGCCGGTGCCCTGCTGTATCTGGCCGCGGCCGAGATCCTGCCCGAGGCCCATCACCGGCACCCGGCGCTGTCCACCCTGTTGTGCACCGTCGCCGGAGTGGCCGGAATCTGGTTGGTGGTGGGCATCGCGCAGTGATCGGCCGGCCCCGGTCGTGATCGATCCAGGCTGCGCGGGGGCGCCGTGCCGCCGCCCGGCACGCCGGCTGCAGACATCAGCCGCGCCGCCACCGTTCATTCCCGTGCCCTTTCGACGAACCGACGGGCGACACCCGGTTCGCCGGCCCAGTGGGTGTGCAGATAGCTGGCGTGCACGCCCTGCTGTACGAACCCTTCCACACGCCGTTCCGGTCCGGTGAACCCCCAAGCGGGTGCGGTGCCTGCCCCAGGCTCGACGACCGTGCGGTGGAACTCGTGCCCGCGCAGCCGAGTACCGGCCGCTGCCAGCACACTGTCCGACACGGCGACCGCATCGCGATAGCCCAGTGTCAGCCGCTCCGACATCCGGGCATCGGCGTCCAGCACCGCGCACATGGGCCGGCCGTCCAGACTGCGCGAGAGATAGAGCAGTCCCGCGCACTCGGCGGCCACCGGAGCCCCGGCCCGGGCGAGTTCCGCGACTGCCTTGCGCAGCGGCTCGTTGGCCGCGAGCTCCGGCGCGTACATTTCCGGGAACCCCCCTCCGACGACGAGCCCCCGGGTGCCGGGAGGCAGTTCCTCATCCCGCAGCGGGTCGAAGACCGCCACCTCGGCGCCGGCAGCGGTGAGCAACTCCGCATGTTCCGCGTAGGAGAAGGTGAACGCCGCCCCGCCGGCCACGGCGATCACGGGCCGGCTCGCCCGTGGCGGGTCCGGCGGCGCCGCCACCTGCGGACTCCAAGGCTCCACGGTGAGCGGCGGCGCGCTGCGGGCGAGTGTCAGCAACGCCGGAAGGTCACAGCCGGTCCGCACCTGTTCGGCGAGGTCAGCCACCGAAGCCATCGCGTCCGCCCGCCGTTCTGCCACCGGCACCAGCCCCAGGTGGCGAGAGGGCGTCTCCACCTGGGGGGCACGCCGCAGCACGCCGAGCACCGGCATCCCGACCTCCTCCAGCGCCTGCCGAAGCAGTGTCTCGTGGCGGTCCGTGGCGACCTTGTTCAAGATCACTCCGCCGATCCGCACCTGCGGGTCGAAGGAGGCGAAGCCGTGCACCAGTGCCGCCACCGACCTGGACTGCGAGGAGGCGTCCACGACCAGAACCACCGGCGCCCGCAGGATCTTGGCGACCTGCGCGGTGGACGCCAGCTCACCCTGACCGGCGGCGCCGTCGTACAAGCCCATGACGCCCTCTACCACGGCCAGTTCGCACCCCGCCGCACCGTGGGCGAACAGCGGGCCGATCCGCTGTTCGCCACACATGTAGGAGTCGAGGTTGCGGCCGGGGCGGCCGGTGGCCAGGGCGTGGTAGCCCGGGTCTATGTAGTCGGGCCCGGCCTTGTGCGGGGACACCGCCAGGCCGCTCTCGGTGAAAGCGGCCATCAGCCCCGTCGCCACCGTCGTCTTGCCGCTGCGGGACGCCGGGGCTGCGATGACCAGCCGCGGGATGTTCATTGGGCCTTACCTCGTCTCCTCACCACTCGATGCCCTTCTGGCCCTTCTGGCCGGCGTCCATCGGGTGTTTGACCTTGGTCATCTCGGTGACCAGGTCGGCGAACTCGACCAGCTTCGCCGGCGCGTTGCGGCCGGTGATCACCACGTGCTGTGAGCCGGGACGGCTCCGGAGCACTTCGATCACCTCATCGGTGTCGATCCATCCCCAGTGCAGCGGGTAGGCGAACTCGTCCAGCACATAGAGCCGGTGGGATTCCGCGGCCAAGTCACGTTTGACCTGCTCCCAGCCCTCCCGGGCCGCCTGCTCGTTGTCGAGTTGGGCGTCCCGCTGCACCCAGGACCACCCCTCGCCCATCTTGTGCCAGACGACCGGGCCGCCTTCCCCGCTCGCGCCGAGCACCTTGAGCGCGTTCTCCTCGCCGACCTTCCACTTCGCGGACTTCACGAACTGGAAGACCCCGATGGGCCAGCCTTGATTCCAGGCGCGCAGCGCCAGGCCGAAGGCTGCCGTGGACTTGCCCTTGCCCGGGCCGGTGTGCACGAACACCAGTGGTCGGTTGCGGCGCTGGCGGGTGGTGAGTCCGTCGTCCGGTATCACGGTCGGCTGTCCCTGCGGCATTACGCGGCCCTCCTGTTGGCGGTGCGATGACTTCCCTGTACGTCCTTCACCAGGCCCGCGATCGAATCGGCCCGCAGCCCGTCAAGGGTGACGGCCGTGCCTCCCAGATCCCGGGCGAGTTCTGCGGCGAGCCCCAGACGCACCGGCCCGGACTCGCAGTCGACCACCACCGAGGCGGTGCCCGCGGCGTTCAGCAGGCGTGCGGCGCGGCCGGCCAGGCCGCGCGCATCGCCACCGGCACCCGGGCCCGCCCCGGTGGCCGCCGATGTCGCCCGGCCGTCGGTCACCACCACGAGCAGTGCCCGGCGGGAGGGATCGCGCAGCCGCTCAAGGCGGAGCACCTCGTGGGCTCGGAGCAGACCTGCGGCCAGTGGGGTACGACCGCCGGTCGGCAGTTGCTCCAGCCGGGCCGCCGCCGCATCGACGGAGGAGGTCGGGGGCAGCGCGAGCTCTGCCGTCGAACCACGGAAGGAGATCAGGCCCACCTTGTCGCGCCGTTGGTAGGCGTCGATCAGCAGGGACAGCACCGCGCCCTTGACCGCGCCCATCCGCTTGCGTGCGGCCATGGAGCCGGAGGCGTCGACGGCGAACAGAACGAGGTTGCCCTCACGCCCTTCGCGGACCGCCTGGCGTAGATCCTCCCGGCGCACCACCAGTCCCGGCCCGGAGCGTCCGCGGGCGTGCTGATGGGGTGCGGCGGCTTGCACGGTGGCCGCCAGGTGCAGCTTGGTGAGTTGACCGCGAGGGCGGTGCGCGCCCGTGGTGCGACCGTGCGCGGTCCTGGCCCGCGAGCGCCTGCCGGCGGCTCCTTCGCCGAGCCCGGGCACGCTCAGCGCCTTGGCGCGAAAGGGAGCTGCTGCTCGCACCGGTGCCTGTTCGGCCGGCTCGGACTGGGCCCGAGGGGAGTCGGCGGGCGCCGGTTCGGACGGCGACTGGGGGCTCGGCGGATGCTCGGCAGGGAGCTCGCCCGGCGGTGCGTCGCCCTGGGGTGGGATGCCGCCGCCGTCCCCTCCGCCGCCGTCCCCTCCGCCGCCGTCCGGTCCGTCATCCTCGGGTTCGCTGCCCTCGGGTCCGTCACCGTCCGGATTCGGGTCGTCGGGCTCCGGCTCATCCTCGAACTCGTCCAGAATCCGGTCCAGCAGGTCCTCGTCCAGCCCCGGTGCGTCAAAGGGGTTGCGCCGGCGCCGGTGCGGGAGCGCGAGGAGCGCGGCCTGGCGCACGTCCTCCTTGAGTACACCACTGCGCCCCGCCCAGGCGGCCAGCGCCGTGGCGGTCCTGGCCATCACGATGTCCGCCCGCATCCCGTCGACTTCGAAGGCGGCGCAGACAGCGGCGATCTGACGCAGTGCACCGTCTCCCAGCACCACCTGCGACAGCAGCGCCCGGGCCGCGGTGATCCGCTCCCGTAGTGCTGCCTCCTGCCCCTCCCACCGCACGGCGAAGGCAGCGGGGTCGTCCTCGTAGGCCAGTCGCCGCCGGACCACCTCGACCCGCTGCTCCGGCTCTCGGGACGCGGCGACCTCGACGGTCAGACCGAACCGGTCGAGCAACTGCGGCCGTAGCTCGCCCTCTTCCGGGTTCATCGTGCCCACGAGGAGGAAGCGTGCGGCGTGCCGGACCGAGACCCCCTCGCGTTCGACGTAGGAGGCGCCCATCGCGGCGGCGTCCAACAGCAGGTCGATGAGGTGGTCGTGCAGCAGGTTGACCTCGTCGACGTAGAGGATGCCGCGGTGCGCGTCCGCCAACAGCCCCGGCTCGAAGGCCTTCACCCCTTCGGCCAGGGCGCGTTCGATGTCCAACGCGCCGACCAGCCGGTCCTCCGAAGCCCCGACCGGGAGCTCGACCATCCGGGTCTGCCGCTGGCTCCCGCCGTCCCTCTCGTGTGGACCGTCGGGACAGCCGGGGTCGGGGGCGCTCGGCGCACAGGAGAAGCGGCACCCGCTGACCACCTGCACCTGCGGCATCAGTGAGGAAAGCGCACGCACGGCGGTGGATTTGGCGGTGCCCTTCTCGCCGCGCACCAGAACCCCGCCCACTGCGGGAGAGACAGCGTTCAACAGCAGACCGAGGCGCAGGTCGTCCATGCCCACGATCGCGGTGAACGGGTAGTGCGGTGCCTGGTGGCTCTGCCGGTCGTTCATGAAGGTGCCCCCGGAGCGATGAAGGGGAGACCGGCGGGCGCGCCGGCCTCGATCAGGCGCAGCAGCGCCTCGGTGTCAGCGTGTTCCTCGATCAGGTCTCCCAGGACGTCGAGTTGTTCCTCGCGCAGCCTGGCGAAGCCGGTGTCGGGGGCGGGGACGAAACGGCGGCCTGCGGCAGTGGCCACCTCGCGCAGGAACGCCCGGCGGAAGCCGTCGCTCTCCAAGGAGCCGTGCCAGTGCGTGCCCCAGACCGAGCCGACCCGGCAACCGTCCAGGAAGGCTTCACCGCCCAGGACTTCGGCGATGCCGTGATGGATCTCGTAGCCCTCGACTGGTTCTCCCAGCGCCTCGCCGACCGGCCGGGCCAGGGTCTTCCCGGGTGCGAAACGGACCCGCACCGGGAGTAGACCCAGGCCCTTGACCGTGCCCTCCCGGGATTCCACCTCGTCCTCGATCACTTCCCCCAGGGCCTGGAAGCCGCCGCAGATGCCGAGCACCGGCCGGCCCTGTGCTGCCCGGCGGGCCAGCTCCGCGGCGAGCCCGCGCTCGCGTAGCCAGGCCAGCGCCCTGACCGTGCCCCGGGTGCCCGGCACGACCACCAGGTCGGCGTCGGCGAGTTCCTCGGCGCGGTCGACGAAGCGGACCACCACGCCCGGTTCGGCGGCCAGGGCGTCGACGTCGGTGAAGTTCGACATCAGTGGCACCGCACAGACCGCGACCCGCAGCACCTCTTCGCCGACAGGCAGTGCGACGAGGGACTCGCGGACGGTGCCGCGCAGGGACACGCGCAGACCGTCCTCCTCGTCGATGCCCAGCCCGTGTCGATGGGGCAGGACACCGAAGGTGCCCCGGCCGGTCAGCTCGCGCAGCATCCTGAGCCCCGGCTCAAGCAACGCGACGTCCCCACGGAACTTGTTGACCAGGTAGCCGGCGATCAGCGCCTGGTCCTCGGCGGCGAGGAGGGCCGTAGTACCGAAGAACGAGGCGAAGACCCCACCGCGGTCGATGTCGCCGACCACCACGACCGGGAAGCGGGCGGCTCGGGCTATGCCCATGTTGACGATGTCGGTTCGGCGCAGGTTGATCTCGGCGGGTGAACCCGCTCCCTCGCAGATCACAGCGTCATACGTGCCCCGCAGCTGCTCCAGGCAGTCCGTGACCGTCCCGAGCAGCGACTCGCGTCGCCCGCCACGCAGGTCGCCCGCGCGTTCCCCCGCCGTACCGAAGTAGCCCCGGGCGCTCATCTCACCCACGGGCTTGCCCAGTAGGACCACCTGGCTGCTGCGGTCCCCACCGGGTTTGAGGAGGACGGGGTTCATCAACGCGGTCGGCTCGATCCGGGCGGCCTGTGCCTGCATGGCCTGGGCGCGTCCGATCTCGGCACCTTCGAGGGTCACGAAGGAGTTCAACGACATGTTCTGCGCTTTGAAGGGGGCCACTTTGACGCCCTGGCGCACCAGCCACCGGCAGATCCCGGCGGTGACCACGCTCTTGCCCGCGTCGGAGGTGGTCCCGGCGACCAGGAGTCCGCCCCCGAGAGCCCGTGCGGTGCCGCTCATGTCGATCCCTTCTTCAGTGGGCGGTTGCCCGACAGCCGTGCGGCAAGGAGCCTGCCGGCGACGCTGGCGCCGAGAGCGATCCAGGTGACCTGCCGGGACAGGCGCACGGCCCGCTCGATGTCCGCCACCTCCACCGGTCGGCCCGTCGCCCCGCCCAGCACGGCGCGGTGCTCCACCCGGCCCCCGTAGGAGAGGCTGCCCCCGAGACGGACGCCGAGCGCGCCGGCGAATGCCGACTCCACCGGTCCGGCGTTGGGGCTCGGGTGTCGGTGGGCGTCGCGTCTCCAGGCCCGCAGCGCGCTACGGCGGTGCGGGCCGGCGAGTACGGCGGCGGCTGCGGTGAGGCGGGCTCCGGGCCAGCCGAGCAGGTCGTCCAGTCGGGCGGAGGCCCAGCCGTAGCGCAGGTAGCGGGGCGAGCGGTGACCGACCATCGCGTCCAGGGTGTTGACGGCCCTGAAGGCCACCAGCCCGGGCACTCCGCCCACGGCACCCCACACCAGGGCGCCGACGACGGCGTCCGAGGTGTTCTCGGCGACGGACTCCACGACGGCCCGGGCCATCTGTTGGCCGTCCAGCTCCTGCGGGTCGCGGCCACACAGGTGCGGCAGCCTCGCCCGGGCGGCAGTGGTGTCTCCGGCGGCCAGTGCGGTGCCGATGGCGCGGGCCTCCCGCGTCAGGGAGGTTCCGCCGACCACGGCCCAGGTGGTTGCTGCGGTCAGGGCGATCTTGGTGAGGGGGGATCGCCGGCGTACCGCCCGGGCGGCCAAAGACGCCACGACGGTGGCACCCCCGGCGCACACCACGGTGTGCAGCGCACCCCAGCCACGGTGCGCGCGCCACAAGGCGCCCTCCACGGTGTTGGCGGCGCGGCCGTACAGCGCGACCGGATGCCCGCGGCGCGGGTCGCCGAGGAGCAGGTCACCGATCAGGCCAACGGTGGTGCCGTAGACGAATACACGTTCAGCACGCACGGGTCATCCGGCCGATGCGCCTCGGCGGGAGGTCAGGGGCGTACGGGATGGACTGCTGCGGCGGTGGCCGGGCATGGCGGTAGGTCCTCACTCAGGGTCCGCGCCCTGGTTCGACGTGACCGGCGGTGAGAGTTCCTGGCTCCCGGAGGTGTCTTTCCGGTGACAGTGGCGGGACCGCGCCGGATTCGCACCGGACTTCCTCTCCTGCCGCCGTGATGGCTCGGGGAAGTCCACCACGCTCCGCTGGGCCCGTCAACTCACCGCTGACCTGCGAAGGGCGGGGGTCGGCGGGTGCCGGCGCGAGCGCTGGCCGGCCGTACGCCGAACTCCCCCGGCGAGCCCGTGAGGGCCCTTGCCGGGGGAGCGGGGGACGGGTGTTCGCCGGGGGAGCCAGGCTCAGGTGACGATCAGGTAGATCCCGTAAGAGACGGCCACCGCGCAGAGCGCGAAGCAGGCGTAGGCGCCGGAGCGGGCCAGCCCTGCCGATCCGCCCTGTTCGGTGGCGGTCTCGTGGCGGGAGAGCCCTGCGATACCGAGGGTGAACAGGGCCACGAGCGCCACGGTGACCGTGAGGCTGACACCGAAGACGGTGCCGAGAGCTACCCAGTCGATCTTCATGCGATGAATCCTTCGTCTTCTCTGGTGCTCAGAGCGCGGTGGCCGGGGCTGCCGGGGTCTCTCCGCCGGTTGCCGGGGCTGTCGGGGCCAAGATGGTGGCCTTCAGGTCCCCGTCCTCGGCGGCGGCGCCGGTCGGCGGCGGAGTGACGGCGGCCATGGCGGTGGTGACCACTCCGGCGGGCTCGGCGTCGGCCGTCTCGATCTCGTTGACGTTGTGGTGGCTGATCACCTGGCGGCGGGAGATCACCCAGATGGCCAGGCAGGAAGCGATCAGGAAGACGGCGACCGCGGCCACGCCCCAGTCGCCCTGGCGGGTGACCAGTTCAGCACCGGCGGAAACGGCCGCGGCGGCGGGCAGGGTCAGGCCCCAGGCCACGAACATCCGGGTCGCGGTGGACCAGCGGACCACTCCGCCCTTGCGTCCGAGGCCGGCGCCCATGACGGCACCGGAGCAGGAGTGGGTGGTAGAGAGGGAGAAGCCGAGGTTCGACGAGGCGAGGATGACGCTCGCGGCGGAGGTCTGGGCGGCGAAGCCCTGCTGCGGCTGGAGGTCGGTCAGGCCCTTGCCCATGGTGCGGATGATGCGCCAGCCACCGAGGTAGGTACCCATCGCGATGGCGAGGCCGGCCGAGACGATGACCCAGACCGGCGGGTTGGAGCCGGGAGCGAGGGCGCCACCGGTGACCAGGGCCAGCGTGATGATGCCCATCGTCTTCTGGGCGTCGTTGGTGCCGTGGGCCAGGGAGACCAGGCCCGCGGAGGCGATCTGGCCCGAGCGGTAGCCCTTGGCGGAAGCCTTGGCCGTGGTGCTGGCACCCAGCTTGTACGTGGCCTTGGTGGCCAACATCGCGGCGAGGCCGGCCACGAGCGGTGCGGCGATCGCGGGGATGAGGACCTTGGTGATCACGACGCCACCGTTGACGGCGCCGATACCGGCGGACGCGATCGCGGCACCCACGAGGCCGCCCATCAAGGCGTGCGAGGAGCTGGAGGGGAGTCCGACCAGCCAGGTGACGAGGTTCCACAAGATGGCGCCGACGAGCGCCGCGAAGATCACCTCGGGCTGGATGCCTTCCTCGTTGACGAGTCCGCTGGAGATCGTCTTGGCGACCTCCACCGACAGGAACGCGCCGACCAGGTTCAGCACGGCGGACATGGCCACCGCAGTCTTGGGCTTGAGAGCGCCGGTCGAGATGGTCGTGGCCATCGCGTTGGCAGTGTCGTGGAAACCGTTCGTGAAGTCGAACACGAGAGCGGTGACGATCACGATTCCGAGGAGGAGCGTGATGTGTTCCATTTACCCAGGCTTCTATTTGATGTCAGTGGCTCGGCGACCGTAGGCAACCTGGGTGAACGGGAGATGAACTGAACGGGACGTTGGGGTGTCTCTGGTCGACCATCGGACATCCAGCTTGCCGACATATAACCGAATCATCCAAATATATGCAGGTCAGAAGGGGGTGAACGGTCAGGCTTCCGGCCATTCTGGATCACTCAGCGCCACCCCGCGGAACCCGCGAAGAGAGCCAGATCACGCCCACCGGCGCCACCGTCCCGGCTGGCCCGGTCAGCCACCGGCGCCGACACTGGAGCGGTGCGTACCGCAAGAGCGACGTCAGTAGCCGTGACCGCCCTCATCGGCGCCGGCGCAGCCGTGGCCGCCGCCGGCCGGTACGCCGGCGACATGGCACTGCGGCCCGCCCCCGGCCGCCCACTGCCCGGCACCCCCCGGCTCAGCGTCCACGCCACCGCACCCGGGCAGATCACCCTGACCCGGTCGCTGGCCTCGCTGCGCCCGGGCCGCTACGCCCTGGAGGGGCCCGGACTTCACGCCGTCATCGGTCCCGTCCTGCCCGACGCCCCCCGCGACCCGGACACCGTGGTGCGCCGGCTGGAGGGCGTCTCTCACGGCGACCTAACACCGGGTGCGCGAGTGTGGATCACCCCGCGGGTCCACCTCGGCGACCCCGGTTCGGCCCTCGGCCTGGATTGTGCCGATGTCGACGTCCCGGGAGAACTCGGGCCACTACCCGCCTGGTTCGTCCCGGCCGCCCGCGACACCTGGGTGATCACCGTGCACGGGCTGGGGGCCACCCGTGAACACCCCATGGTGGTGATGCCCTGCCTGAACGCCCTGAAGGTCCCGGTACTCGGCCTCGCCTACCGCAACGACCTGGGTGCCCCGCCCTCCCCGGACGGCCTCAGCCACCTCGGCGAATCCGAATGGCGAGACCTGGACGCCGCCCTGCGCTACGCCGTGCGCTTCGGCGCCCGGCGCGTCATCCTCTACGGCTGGTCCATCGGGGGCGCCATGGCCCTCAACGCCGCGTTGTACTCCTCCTTGCGGGCGCGCATCAGCGGGATCGTCCTCGACTCCCCCGTGCTCGACTGGCCCGCCACCTTGAGTGCCCTCGCCGTCGCCCGCCGGATCCCCGCGCCGCTGCTCCCCCTGGTCGCCCGCGCGGCCCGGGGGCGAGCCGGCCTACGGGCCGACCACGCGTCGCTCGCCACCCGCGCCTTGGGCCTCGGTCTGCCCATGCTGATCTTCCACGGCCCCGACGACCGGATCGCCCCCTGGGGTCACTCCAAGCGGCTGGCCGAAACCCGACCCGCCGTCACCTTGCACACCGTGCGGGGCGCCTCCCACGGCGCCATGTGGAACCCTCGCCCGCCGGCCTATGAAGAGGCGCTGCGCCGGTTCCTCACGCCCCTCATGTGACACCGCTCGAAACCGGCCCGGTGCCGCCTCATGCCAGGCGGGCGAGTTGTCCCGGTCTGTCGGGGGCGGGTCGGCGGCAATGGCTGGTTCCGTTTGGGCTTTCGGTCGGGTACGGGCGAGACTGCTCTCCGTGACGTCCCGAAAGCCTGATGAGCAGTTGGCGCGCGACTCCAGACTCCGACTCGTCTCCCCGCGTTCGGTCGCGGCGGCCCGCAAGGCCGTGACGGACCGCCGGACCCGCCCCGCGCCCAGGCCGCCAGCCGGCACCCCGGCCGCGCCGGAGCTGGCTGCCCGAGCCAGGGTCTCACTCGCCGACGCCGTGCGGCTGGCCCGTTGGGCGGACGAACGACTCGGCCCCACCTCCACCCACCGCCCCGGACCCGGCGGTGCCCTGTCGGAGGCAGCGGTCGAGGAGGCCGCGGTGAGCCTACGGCTGGACCCCGGGCAGATCCGCACCGGCTGGGACCGCGCGCGCCTGGCCGGGCTGGTGGAGGTGCACGGTGACAGTGCCCGCCCCGGCTGGCGGCTGCGCGCCTGGGACCGCGACGACACGGCCGTGCTGCGCGGCTGGGTCGCCCTCTTCGACGCCTGGTCGCTCTTCCACCCGGCGCCCGCGGACGTCGACGCCGCCGCCGTGGCCCAGGTGGTCGAGGCCGTGCCACAACTCCTGTCCCTGCTCCAACTCTCAGCGGGGCCAGTCACCTTCCCGGCTCTGCTGGATCTGCTCGAACAGCGCGTCGCGGAACTGCGCGACGAGCGCTGTGAGATCCCCGACGCGGACACCGAGGCGCCGATCGGCCCCGCCGTACCCCAGGGCGCCCCAGCGCCGACGGGTGACGCCCCGCTCCCGCCGCTGTTGGACTGGGCCCTGGACGGGCTGGCGGCTGTCGGCGCACTCACCCTGGAACGCGCGAGCCGGGCTCACGCACAGGCCACCCTCACCCCGCTGGGGAACTGGGCGGTGTGGGTCAAGCTGGAACAGATCTGCGTGGCTGCCCAGAGCCCCGCCGGGAACATCGAGCAGTCCGCCGCCGCCATGCTCCACGGGTGTGCCCGGCTCACCCCCGGCCCTGCCCGCGCCGAGTACCGGGCCTGGCTCGCCGCCCGGCCCGTCGGCAGTGCCGTCGCTGAACTCCTCGAAGCGGCCCGCGGTGAGGACGCGCTGCTCCGCGGGCTGGCGTTCGAGGCCCTGCGCGTGGTCGGCGCGCCGGCCGAGCCGGAGGTGCGTGCCGCCCTCGACGAGCCGGCACTGCGCCCCTACGCCCTGCTGTGGCTGGCTGAGTACGAAGGGGCCGACCCCGAGGACGCTCCCGCCGTGCTCACCCGGGAGGAGGCCACGTGGCTCTGGGTGGACACCGCCGCCGCCGTCGCTGACCACGGGGAGACGGAGCTGTTGGTGCGCCACCTCGACTCCGCCGTGCACACCACCGTGCCCCGACTGCTCCAGGAGGTCAGGGCCGTCGGGCACCCGCGGACGGTCCAGGTGCTGGTTGCCCTGGCCGCCGCCCACCCCGACCCGGCCCTCGCCAAGGCCGTCCGCCGGGCGGCCTTCCAGGTCCACACCGGGGGAGCCTGATCCCCTCGCGTGGGCCCGCCCCGCCGGGGGAGGGCTTGGTCAGGGGGCCGGTGCGTAGGTCCCGAAGCTCCAGATGTTGCCCTCGGGGTCCCGCGCCATGTAGTCGCGGGCCCCGTAGTCCTGGTCGGTCGGCTCCATCAGGATCTCCACCCCGTGCTCCACCGCCCTGCGGTAGTGCTCATCAACCCCTTCGACGACCACGTACACACCCGCCGCGCCGCGGTGCGCGCCCATCGCCTGCGCGAACAGGCTGCCGGTTTCGCTGCTCCCCAACATCACCACGCCATTGCCATAGGACAGTTCGGCGTGAGTGATCGAGCCGTCCTCCCCCTCGTGAACGGCCACCTGGGAGAACCCGAAGGACTCCGTCAGGAGCTTGATGGCCGCCCTCGCGTCCCGGTACAGCAGGGTGGGGCAGATCGACGGAGCTCCTGCCACGGCACCCACCTCCTCTCATGAACCGCCCGGCTGCGACCCGGGCCGTCTCGATGTGATCTACGGCACAGTGTTGCAGGGGGCACTGACAGTCAGTGGAAGGCGTTGCGCCGGGCCCTGCCGCCGACCCGGTAGCCGCTGGTCAACCACGCCGGCCACCATCGGGCCGATGTGTGCGTCCACGCGCCCCCGGAGCCTGTGCCGCGGGGGCCGTGATGGCGAAAAAGGGGTTGCGGCCCACCGGTAGACTGGCTGCATGGCGAATCTCCTTGTGCATTAGCGGCGTCGAAGCCCCGCATCCCGTCCCAAGTGCGCTGCCCTTCCGCCGCCCATACCGCCCTGGAGTATTTCCGTGATCACCGCCACCGGCGTCGAGCTGCGCGCCGGCGCCCGCGTCCTCATCGAGTCCGCTTCCTTCCGCATCGCCAAGGGCGACCGCATCGGCCTGGTGGGCCGCAACGGAGCGGGCAAGACCACCCTCACCAAGTGCCTCGCCGGCGAAGGACAACCCGCGGCCGGCAGCATCACCCGATCCGGTGAGGTCGGCTACCTTCCGCAGGATCCGCGAACCGGCGACCTGGAGATCCTGGCCCGCGACCGGATCCTGTCCGCCCGTGGCCTCGACGTACTCATCCGCAAGATGCGTATGAACGAGGAGCGCATCGCCAGCGGTACCGGTGCCACCCGTGAGAAGGCGTTGCGCCAGTACGAGCGCCAGGAGACGGAGTTCCTCACCAAGGGGGGCTACGCCGCCGAGGCGGAGGCGGCGACCATCGCCGCCGCACTGGGGTTGCCCGACCGCGTGCTCGGCCAGCCGCTGCACACCCTCTCCGGAGGCCAGCGGCGCCGGGTCGAACTCGCCCGCATCCTGTTCTCCGATGCCGACACCCTCCTCCTCGACGAACCCACCAACCACCTCGACGCCGATTCCATCGTCTGGCTGCGGGACTACCTGAAGACCTACCGCGGTGGCTTCATCGTGATCTCGCACGACGTCGACCTGGTCGAGACCGTGGTCAACAAGGTCTTCTACCTGGACGCCAACCGATCGGTGATCGACGTCTACAACATGGGCTGGAAGCTGTACCAGCAGCAGCGGGAGGCCGATGAGAAGCGTCGCAAGCGGGAGCGTCAGAACGCGGAGAAGAAGGCCGCGGCGCTGAACTCGCAGGCCGACAAGATGCGCGCCAAGGCCACCAAGACCGTTGCCGCGCAGAACATGGCCCGCCGCGCCGAGCGCCTGCTGTCCGGTCTTGATGCCGTGCGGGTGCAGGACAAGGTGGCCAAGTTGCGCTTCCCCGAGCCCGCCCCGTGCGGCAAGACCCCGTTGACCGCGGAGGGGCTGTCGAAGTCCTACGGCTCGCTGGAGATCTTCACGGATGTGGACCTCGCCATCGACAAGGGCTCCCGGGTGGTCATCCTCGGGCTGAACGGCGCGGGCAAGACCACGCTGCTGCGCCTGTTGGCCGGGGTGGAGAAGCCCGACACCGGAGAGGTCGCCCCGGGGCACGGACTCAAGCTCGGTTACTACGCGCAGGAACACGAGACCCTGGACCCGGAGCGGACGGTGCTGGAGAACATGCGGTCCTCTGCGCCGGACCTGGACCTGGTCGAGGTCCGCAAGACGCTGGGTTCCTTCCTCTTCTCCGGAGACGACGTGGACAAGCCGGCGGGGGTGCTCTCCGGTGGTGAGAAGACCCGCTTGGCCCTGGCCACCCTGGTCGTCTCCTCCGCCAACGTCCTGCTGCTGGACGAGCCGACGAACAACCTCGACCCGGCCAGCCGCGAGGAGATCCTGGGAGCCCTGCGCACCTACAAGGGCGCGGTCATCCTGGTCACGCACGATGAGGGAGCGGTGGACGCGCTGGAGCCGGAGCGGATCATCCTGCTTCCGGACGGCGTGGAGGACCTGTGGGGTAAGGAGTACCGCGATCTGGTGGCGCTCGCCTGATTTTCGAAGCCGGCAGCCGGCGTGCTGCCGGCCCGCCAGTCGCTTGATCGAAAGCCGGATGGATCATTCGGCGCATCGGCGCTCCTTCATCTGGGTGAGTAAGTCTCGTACTGCGTGACTCTGGACTTCGGGGCCGCGGATCCGGAATGGATCCGCGGCCCTTCGCGAGTGCCGCTTGCTCCTGGGGCGCTGACCTGCTGATTCGTTCATGGATGCAACCGGAAGCGATCTTCGAGATAAGTGGAACCTGGAATTCCCATTAGGTTCGCGTCCACCGCGCAGGAAAATGCCGTCCGACCGACCTTGCCGAATGGGTGGCCATCGAGCCCGGGAGGGGTGATCATGAGAAGTCCAGAGCGCACTTCCCATGAGGAGGACCGGGTGGCCGAGACTCTGAAGAAGGGCAGCCGGGTAACCGGCGCCGCGCGCGACAAGCTCGCGGCAGACCTGAAGCGAAAGTATGACTCCGGTGCGAGCATCCGGGCGTTGGCCGAGGAGACTGGCCGCTCCTACGGCTTCGTCCACCGGATGCTCAGTGAATCCGGAGTGGTGTTGCGCGGGCGCGGTGGTGCTACGCGCGGCAAGAAGGCGGCCACGGCCTGAGATCATGGCCGTGGTCGGTCGGGCCTGGTAGCGGGGTCTGACCGGAGAACCGCAGTCGGATGATCCTTGCAGTCTGGTGACCCCCGGTCGGCCGGCAGGCCGTCCGGGTGGTTACTGTGCAGTCACTTACTGCCTACTGCTCTCATCCGGAGGCGTTCATGGCTTCGCTCGAACCTGCCCTCGTCCTCGACAAGGACGGCGTACGGCTCACCGTCGACGACGCGGTCGCCACGGTTACGTTGACCAACCCGGCCAAGCGCAACGCCCAATCTCCCGCACTCTGGAGGGCGCTGTCGGAGGCCGGGCGGTCACTGCCCGGTGACGTAAGGGTGGTCGTACTGCGAGGTGAGGGCAAGTCCTTCTCCGCAGGGCTCGATCGACAGGCCTTCACCCCCGAAGGCTTTGAGGGGGAACCGTCCTTCCTTGATCTGGCACGCGGCTCCGACGCCGCGCTCGACGCCGTCATCGCCGAGTACCAGGAAGCCTTCACCTGGTGGCGGCGTCCGGACATCGTGTCGATCGCGGCCGTTCAGGGCCATGCCATCGGTGCGGGCTTCCAGCTGGCCCTCGCCTGTGACCTGCGGGTCGTTGCCCAGGACGTGCAGTTCGCGATGCGTGAGACCAGCCTCGGTCTGGTGCCGGACCTCACCGGTACCCATCCGCTGGTCTCCCTCGTCGGCTACGCCCGGGCGCTCGAAATCTGTGCCACGGGGCGTTTCGTGCACGCCGCGGAAGCCGAGCGCGCTGGTCTCGCCAACCTCGTGGTGGAGGCCGAAGAGCTGGACGGCGCGGTCTTGGACCTGGCTGCGGCCCTGATCGCCGCCCCACGGGACGCCGTGATCGAAACCAAGGCGCTGCTGGGGGGCGCCGCCAGCCGAGACTTCGAGCAGCAGCGCACCGCCGAACGAGCCGCGCAGGCGCGCAGGCTCCGTGACCTCGCGGGCGTCTCCGACTGACCCCCTCCGACCAAGGACCGTCGGGTCCAGCACATGCGTCCACGCCCGGCCGGGTTGACTCCGGCCGGGCGTCCTCATTGCTCCAGACACCCGCATAGCCGGGGCGCCAGGGGGCATGCGCACCTACTGTGGGCGAACAGAGCGAACCGTCAGGCCCGAAGGGACGCATGGCGATGACCGACACCCAATCAGGCCCTCTCTTCGACCAGCCCCCCCGAGGCGGCGGAGATCCGGCGACCCGCGGTCGCACCACCATCGCCGACGGCGTGGTGGAGAAGATCGCCGGGCTGGCAGCTCGGGAGGTGACGGGCGTGCACGCGCTCGGCGGTGGCAACTCCCGCAGTTTCGGTGCGGTGCGCGACCGGGTGCCCGGTAGTGGCTCGAAGTCCCTCACCCGTGGGGTTAAGGCCGAGGTCGGAGAGGTGCAGACCGCCCTCGACATGGAGATCGTCGTGGACTACGCGGTATCCATCGCCGCTGTGGCTCGGGACGTCCGGGAGAACGTGATCTCGTCCGTGGAGCGGATGACCGAGTTGGAAGTGGTCGAGGTCAACATCGCCGTGACCGACGTCAAATTGCCGGATGAGGACGAAGAGGCGCCGGAGTCGAGGCTTCAGTGAAGGGTTGGGCTGAGAGGAGCTCTGGATGAGTATGGCTGTGGCCTTCATGCTGGCCGGCATGGCCCTCGGGTTCGCCGGGTACTTCGGCGGGTTTCCTGCCTTCCTCTTGGTGGCGGCGCTGGGGGCGATCGGGTTCGTGGTGGGCCGTTTCCTGGACGGTGACCTGGAGCCGGGTGACTTCTTCCGCCCGCGTGAGCGCGACGAGCGGGGACGGTGAGCGGGGTTGGGTCAGCCGGCCGGAACACCGGTACCCCGGGCCGTAAGGGTCCCGTCCGCCGAACGTGGGGCCACTCACATCGCAGACCGGGTGGTCGCGAAGATCGCCGCACGGGCGGCCCGAGAGGCACTGACCGAGCACTCGTCCCTCCAAACGCCTCCGCACGCAACGGTGACCGTGCACCATGACATTGCTCGTGTACGCATCACATTGGAGCTTGACTACCCCTCCGATATTGGTGGCCAGTGTGCCGCCGTTCGCCGGGCGGTCGCGCACCGGATCGAGGAACTGGCCGGAATGGCGGTGCCGGAGGTGGACATCGAGGTGGAGCGGTTGCACGAGGTGCACCCCCTGCCGACCGTGCGAGGGAGGCTGCGATGAGCGCTGGCGCGCAGCAGCATGGTCTGCCCGGTACCGAGGCCACCCCCACCGAGGTCACCCCCACGGAGCGGGCCGCGGGCAGCGGGCGCCTCTGGTCGACGCGCCGGCTGCCAGCTGCGCTGGTGGCCTTCTTCATCCTGGGCACTACCGCCCTCTTCCTCTACGACCTCGCTGAGGTGCGGGCCCATCGCCCGGCGATGCACTGGCGTCGGGCGCTGACCGCGACGCTTGCCGAGCACCGGCTCGACGCGGGCTGGGTGGTCGCGGGTGCCGTGGGCTCACTGCTGCTGGGGGGCGGGCTGGTCTACCTCGCGGTGACACCGGGTCTTCGAGACCTGCTGCCCATGCGGCAGCCGGAGGGGGCTGAGGGCGTACGGGCCGCTCTGGACCGGAAGGCAGCCTGCGTACTGGTGCGGGACCGGGCCATGGAGGTGTCCGGAGTGCGAGCTGTACGCGTTCATATGGCTCGGTCACAGGTGACGGTGCACGTCGACTCGCATTTCCGGGAGCTTGCGGACGTACGGTCCGACCTCGACCACGTCATGGCGGTGGCGGTGGCGGAACTCGGCCTGGCAAGGACGCCGCAGGTGCGAATCCGAGTGAACCGCGCCAAGGAAAAGAGGTGAACTGGGCATGCTGAAGACGGTCAACCGGGCCCTCCTCGGGCTGACCGGGATCGTACTCCTGGCCTTCGGAGCCGTGCTGCTGACCGGGTCCTGGCCCTACGCGGGACGCACGGACGTCCTCCTCGACAGGGCAGAGCCGGAGCGTTGGCAGAGTGCGGGGTGGTGGTGGCCGGTGGTGCTCACCGGGCTCGCGCTGGCTGTCCTGCTCGCACTGTGGTGGTTCCTCGCCCAGCTCCGCCGCCCGGGCCCGGCCACGCTCCTGGTGGACACCGGCGACGGAGCGGGTGCGGTCCTTCGTGTACAGGCCCTTGAAGAGGTCATGGACCGGGAGGCCGAGCAGGTCGACGGCGTGGTGCGAGCCCGCATCACCCTGCACGGCCGTCGGGACGCGCCTACTGCCCGTGTCCGCCTGCTGCTCGAACCCTATGCGGTGCCCGCGGACGCCCTCACCGCACTGACCGGCCGGGCGCTCCTGCATGCCAGCCGTTCGACGCGCCTGAGCGGCATTCCCGCCGAGGTCCGTCTGACGGCTGTCAGCCGACGGGCTCGGCGGGTTACCTGAGGGCCCATGCCCCGGGCCACCAGAGCCCCGGCCGAAGGTCAGAACCCGTGGCGGGCGCCTCCGTCCACCGCGAGCATCGTGCCCGTCAGGTAGGAGGCGGCGGGGGAGAGCAGGAAGGCCGCGGTGCGTCCGAACTCCTCGGGGGTGCCGTAGCGGCGCAGTGGAATCTGGGACTCGTTGGCCGCGCGGGACGCGTCGGCGTCACCTGACAGGGCATCCAGCTCCCGCACCCGGTCCGTGTCGATCCGCGAGGGCAGTAGCCCGACGACACGGATCCCGCGGGGGCCGAGCTCGTCGGCCAGCGATTTGGCGAAGCCGGCCAGGCCCGGACGCAGGCCGTTGGAGACGGTCAGGCCCGGGATCGGCTCGTACACCGAGGCGGACAGCACGAAACCGATGACCCCGCCGTCCCCCAGCGAGGCCGCGGCGGCGCGGGCGAGGCGCACCGCACCCAGGAACACCGACTCGAAGGCGGTCGTCCACTGGGCGTCGGTGATGTCCGCCACGAAGCCCGGGGCCGGGCCGCCCACGCTGATGAGGACGCCGTCGAAGCGACCGAACTGGTCGCGGGCGGTGGTGATGAGCCGCTCGGCCGCACCGGGGTCGGCGTTGTCGGCACCCAGACCGATGGCCTGTGGGCCGAGTTCGGCGGCGGCGGCCTTGGCGCGCTCCTCGTCCCGGCCGGTGAGGACGACCTTGGCGCCCTCGGAGGTCAACTCGCGGGCCGCGGCGAACCCGAGACCACGAGTGGCTCCGGTCACCAGGTATGCGCGGTCTTTCAATCCAAGATCCATGCGCCCATCCTGCCGTGCCGCCACGGCGACTGACCAGTGCCCCCGACGGAGCGGGCCGGAAGCGCACCGACATCCCAGGCCCCACCTGCATGGCTTCGGGAGACGTGGAAACCCGCCGTGGCCGGGAGGACTTGAGGTCGGGGCCAGTGTTTCGGCCGCAGGGGTTCGCGACGGCTCGCCGACCCTTTCGCCACGGCGCTAGGACGCGGCGCTACCCACCGGCTCGGAGGCCGCGGTGGATGCGTTGCGGTGAGCGGCACGCTGTTCGCGTTCCCGGCGCTCGCGCCGTACCAGGATGATCCAGCCAAACGGTACCGCCGCCGCGAAGAGCCACCACTGTACGGCGTACGCCATGTGGGGGCCGATGGAGTCGTGATCCGGGTCGTTGATCGTCTCGGGGCTGCCACCGGGCGGGGCGGGGCGGGTCAACTCCACGTAGCCGCCGAGCACCGGGCGGGAGAGCAGGGCCGCCTGTTGGGTGCTGTTGATGAGCATGACCTGGCGGTCGGGAAGGCCGCTGAGGTCTTTGATGCCACTGGCGCCGGAGGTCTCGTCGGCCTTCAGCCGACCGGTGATCGTGACTTCATGGCCGGGGGCCGCAGGCACTGGGGGGAAGGCCCGCTGATCCTCCCCGGCGGGGACCCAGCCGCGGTTGACGAGGAGGACCTGCCCGTCGCGCAGGACCAGTGGGGTCAGGACGTGGAAGCCGACCCGGTCGTCGTTGGAAGTGCGGCGGCGTACGACCACCTCGTGCGACCTGTCGTAGGAGCCGGTGGCGGTGACCTGGCGCCAGTAGTCGGACCGCGGGACGGTGTGCCCGGGTGAGGTGAGTTCGGTGACGGGTACCGGTCCGGCGGCGAGGTTGTGCCCGAGCAGGTCGTTCTGGGCCACCCGGTGCTCATGACGGTGGAACTGCCAAAAGCCCAGCTTGACCATCGCGGGGATGAGGAGCAGGGCGAGCAGCGTGAAGCACACCCACTGCCGGGTCAACACAAAGCGGTACACCCCACGACGGTACCTCCCGGCCGTGGGGTGCTTGGGTGCAGGGGGCCTCACACCCTGTCCACGATGCCGGCCCTCCCCTCGGCGCGCGCGCAGTGTCCGCCGCAGTACCAGTGCCCCTCGACCTCGACGCCCTGGCCGATGATCTGGACCCGGCAGTGCTCGCAGATGGGTGCCATCCGGTGGATGGCGCAGGCGAAGCAGTCGAAGACGTGCACCGCGCCTTGTGCGTGGACCTCGAAGGACATGCCGTAGTCGTTTCCGCAAACCTCACAACGTGCCATGCGCCACAGGGTGGGACGCTTCGACGGTGCGGAGCGAGCGGACGGCGGGCGAGTCGCCCTTCAATCACCCGTCTGCCGGGGCCACGTCCCGGAGCAGCTGGGTGAAGGCGGCCTCGTCGACCACCGGCGTGCCGAAGGTCTTGGCCTTTGCCGTCTTGGAGGTGGCGGATTCCGGGTCGTTGGTCACCAGCAGGCTGGTCAGCCGGGACACGCTGGTGGCGACGTGGAGTCCGGCTTCGACCGCGCGGTCCTCCAGGAGCTCCCGGTCCACCGAGGTGTCACCGGAAAAGGCAACACGCATGCCCTGTTTGAGTGGTTTATCTGTCTCGTAGCGTCCAGGATTGGGGTACGGGCACGGCGGTCGCTTCCTCGAAGGTCGCCAACTCGTCGCCCGATAGGAAGCCTGTCGCCCGATCGTGGGGCGGGCGGGCGAATCCGACCACTCCGTCAGCGGCCGACATTCGAGCAGGGGGAGGCGTACTCCCCCGCGCGCCGCGGCGTGCAGGGAGGGCCGGAATGCCTCGGCGAGGACACGGGCGTCGTCCAGGGCGTGGTGGGCGCGTTGTTGGACGACCCCGAAGTGCGCGGCCAGCGACTCCAGCTTGTGGTTGGGCAGCGGAAGCCCGAGTTCCTTGGACAGCGCGATGGTGCACAGTCGCTGGCGCACCGGCGCGGAAGCCCGCGCCCGGGCGTACTCCCTTGAGATCATCTGCCAGTCGAAGATGGCGTTGTGGGCCACCAGCACCCTGCCCTGCAAGCGGGTGGAGAACTCGTAGGCGATGTCCCCGAAGAGCGGTGCGTTCTCCAGGGCGTCGCTGGTCAGGCCGTGGATCCAGACCGGTCCGGGGTCCCGCTGCGGATTGACCAACGTATACCAGTGGTCCTCTACGTTGCCCTGCGCGTCGAGCCGGTAGACGGCCGCAGACACTATCCGGTCGTCGCGGGCGAGGCCGGTGGTCTCGACGTCGACGACCGCGTACCCCTGCGGGTAGCTGGTCGGCCACGTGGCTGCTGCGGTGGTGCGGTCGTCGTCGAGCATGGTCACAGAGGATACGGGCCGTCGCCGACAGGTACCGCCCCGATGGGGCGATGGCCCTGCGCCGCCGGCCCCTCGCGGGGGACGGCGGCACCCCGCGACATCACGTCGCCAGCAAGGACCGCACCAGTGCCCGTACGGACAGGGTGAACAGTCGTTCCGGATCGGGTGGCCTGGCCAGTGCCCGGACGAGGGCGGGGTCCTCGGCGGGGTCGTGGTCCCCGGTGTCCCACAGTTCGCCTTCGGCCGGTGACTGGATCGGGGCGCGTTCCCGGTTGCGTTCGACCAGGACGAAGCCGACGATCTGGAACTGTACGGCCCGCACCGCCTGTGCGGCGCGGGCGCCGCGCAGGCCCGCGGCGTGCACCTCGCGAACCAGGGCGCGCTGGGCCGGCAGGAACATCTGGTCCGTCAGGCCGCGCTCGTGGACCATGGCGATCAGATGGGGCCGAGCGCGCAGTTCGTGGCGGAGCCCGCGGGCCACCGAGACGATACGGTCGGTGGGGGTGCGGCCACCGGGGCGGATCGCGCCCATCTCCTGTAGGGTCCGCTCGACCAGGGCGTCCAGCAGCGATTCCCGATTGCCGACGTGCCAGTAGATGGAGGTCACGGCGGTGCCGAGTTCGGCGGCGAGCCCCCGCATGGTCAACCCCTGCACACCGTGCTGTTGGACCATTTCGGCAGCCGCGTCGAGGATCGCGGTACGTGTCAGCGGGCTTCTCGCCACTGCCGCAACCCCATATCCAGTGAGCTGTCGAGCCGTCAGTTCGTTCTCTGCAAGCCCCTTTACCCTTCATCGGGCGCGGTGTAACTGTGTTACAGAACCGACCGAAGGGTGGTGCCGGCGATGGCACGCATACGGTACGGAGCGCGCACCGAAGCCGAGATCGCGGCGGCGCGCGAACGAAACGCCAAGCTCCCCGAGATCTGGTCCACCGGCGTGGTCGCGCTGTGGGAGAGCGACGCGGAGGTGGTGGCCGCGGTCCTGCCGCCACCGTTGCAGCCCACCGGGCGGCCCCTGGTGCGGGCCGCCATCAGCACCGTCGAACTACCCGGGTACCCCCTGGGGGCCGGCTCGGTGGCAGTGGCCGCCCGGCATGGCGAGGTGGAGGGCTGGTATCCGCTGGTGATGCCGATGACCCACGAACGGGCCCTGACCGGTGGACGGGAGGTCTTCGGCGAGCCCAAGAAGCTCGGCGAGGTGACGCTGGAGCGGGCGGGACTGGTCGTTCGGGCCGCGCTGGCCCGTCACAAGATCGCCTTCGTGGAGGTGCGCGGAGCCGTCTCGGGTGAGCTGGCGCTGCCCGCACCGGCGCGCAGGACCGACTTCTACTTCAAGTTCCTGCCGGCCGTGGACGGCAACGGACTCGACTCCGAACCGCTGTTGGTGCACTGCACCCGCCGGGAGCGGGTCCGCAAGCTGGAGAGCATCACCGGAGACGTGGTCCTGCGGGAGTCCATGTACGACCCGGTCGCAGACCTTCCGGTCCGTCGGGTCGTGGAGATCACCATCGGTGAGAAGACCACCCAGCAGAGCGGTGAGCCCGTCGAACGGGTCAGTGCCCAGAGCCTCCTGCCGTACCTCCACCAGCGTTACGACGATCCGCAGCAGCTCTTCGACGGCACACCTGAGGGGAGTGCGTGATGCGGCTCGCAAGGGGTCAGACCGCAGTGGTCACCGGCGCCGCCAGCGGGATCGGACGGGCGCTGGCCCACCGGTTCGCCGCTGCCGGACTGCGGGTGGTCCTCGCCGACATCGAGGAAGCCGCACTCGCCGAGACCGCGGCGCAGATGGCGGCGGACGGCGCCGAGGTCCTCGCCCAGGTCACCGACGTCGCCGACGCCGATTCCGTCCTCGCCCTCGCCGACGCCGCCTACGGGGCCTTCGACGCCGTCCACGTCTTGTGCAACAACGCCGGTGTCGGCTCCGGGGCGGAAGGCCGCATCTGGGAGCACGAGGCACGCGACTGGCAGTGGGCCTTCTCCGTCAACGTCTGGGGGGTCTTCCACGGCATCCAGGCCTTCATCCCCCGCATGATCGCCGGGGGTGAGCCGGGCCATGTGGTGAACACCTCCTCCGGGGACGGCGGGATCGCCCCGCTGCCCACGGCGTCCGTCTACGCGGTTACCAAGGCGGCCGTGGTGACCATGACGGAGTCGCTCTACGCGCACCTGCGGGCCGAAACGACCGCCATCGGGGCCTCCGTGCTGTTCCCCGGCCCGCACATGCTGCGCACCGGCCTGTGGGAGTCGCACCGCAACCGCCCCCAGCGGTACGCGAAGCAGCGCCCGCGCCGCAACCCCTACCGCACTCTGACCCAGTGGGAGGCGGCGATGAAGCAGGCCGGCCGTGAGGTCGCCTTCACGCCCGTCGAGCAGGTCGCCGAGCACGTGGTGGAAGGGATCGGCGCCGACCGGTTCTGGATGCTTCCGGCCAGCGAACACAGCGACCGACAGATCAGGGCTCGGGCGCAGTCGATGCTCGACCGCGCCAACCCCGCCTACCTGGAAAGCTTCATCCTCGACTGAGGGGTGCACCGTGTCCGGTGACCTGGCCGAAGACCCGTACCTGATCATTTCCTCCGACTGTCACGCGGGGCTGCCGACCGAGCAGTACCGCCCCTATCTCGAATCCCGGTTCCACGCACGGTTCGACGACTTCCTGGGCCAGCGCGAGGCCCGTCGCGCCGAAGCCACCCGGCTCGGCATCCGCAACGAAGCCTTCGCGGACCAGTGGTTCCGTGACAACGAAGAGGGGCTGCGCGGCGGTTGGGACAGTGCCCAGCGGCTCAAGGAACTCGACGGTGACGGCGTGGCCGCCGAGGTGGTCTTCCCGGACGCCGATGCGGTCGACAGCCGCACCGTCGCCCCCTTCGGTGTCGGTCTCGGGCTCTCCGGCGACCAGGACCCCGAACTCGGCATGGCCGGCGCACGGGCGCACAACCGCTGGCTGGCCGAGTTCGTCGGTCAGCAGCCCGAACGCCACTGCGGAGTGGCGCTGCTGCCCGTCACCGGCGACCCGGACGCCGTGGTCGCCGAGGTCCACCGTGCCAAGGCGTCAGGGCTGGGAGCCTTGATGATCCCCGCGATGTGGGTGGACCGGGCCCCGTACCACGACCGCCGCTACGACCCCGTGTGGGCCGCCGCCGCCGAGACGGCGATGCCGGTGCTCACCCACTCGGGGGCGGCACCCCGCCACGAGTACGGCGACCACCTGGGCATCTACGTCTCGGAGGTCACCTGGTGGCCGGCCCGCCCGCTGTGGTTCCTGCTGTGGTCCGGGGTCTTCGAACGACATCCGGGACTGAAGTTCGGCATCGCCGAGTCCGGCTGCTGGTGGCTGCCGAACCAGCTGTGGTTCATGGACCGGCTCTACCTCGGGGCACACGGAGGCAAGAAGCTCTCCCCGTTCGAGGAGCTCCGACGGCCGCCCAGCGCCTACCTGGACCGACAGGTGTTCATCTGCGCCACCAACACCAAACGCCGGGAGCTCGCCCAGCGCTACGAGATCGGCGTCGACAACATCCTGTGGGGCAGCGACTTCCCCCATCCCGAAGGCACCTGGCCGGCTACCCGCTCCTGGCTGGGCAGGACCTTCCATGACATCCCGGTCTCCGAGACCCGCCGGATGCTGGGCCTGTCCGCCGCCGAGGCGTTCGGCTTCGACACGGCCGCCCTCGCCCCGTTGGCCCGCCGGATCGGCCCGACGCCGGCCGAGCTCGGCCAGGACCCGGACCAGTCCGCGGTCCAAGCGTCCTGGGCGCGTTCGCGACAGGTGGGGCGGCACTGGCTGACCGGCCACGACCTGCCCGTCCTGGGAGCGGACCGGTGAACCGTGCCGCGAGTGGACCGACGGCGGGCGCGCCTGCCGGGGTCGACGGACAGCGCTACACCGTCATCTCCGCGGACTGCCATGCGGGCGCCGACCTCCTCGACTACCGGCCGTACCTGGAGAAGCGGTACCACGAGGACTTCGACGCCTGGGCCGCCGACTATGTCAACCCGCACGAGGACCTCCTCGCCGATACCGCCGACCGCAACTGGAACTCAGCCCTTCGGCTCGCCGAGCTGGAAGCCGACGGCATCGTCGCGGAGGTTGTCTTCCCCAACACCATTCCGCCGTTCTTCCCCAGCGCCTCCCTGATGGCACCACCACCCGGGCGAGCCGAGTACGAGCAGCGCTGGGCCGGGCTGCGCGCCCACAACCGCTGGCTCGCCGACTTCTGCGGGCGGGCCCCCGGCCGCCGGGCGGGTGTCGCCCAGATCCTGCTGAACGACGTGGAGGAGGCGGTACGGGAGATCCGTCGCACTCGTGCGGCAGGGCTGACCGGGGGTGTCCTACTGCCGGGGGTGCCGCCGGGCTCCGGTCTTCCCGAGCTGTACTCGGCCGTCTACGACCCGATTTGGGCAGTCTGTGCGGACCTGGAGGTGCCCGTCAACCACCATGGTGGCTCGGCCTCCCCGCCGCTCGGCGACGAACCCGCCGCACGTGCTGTGTTCATGGTGGAGACCACCTGGTTCTCACACCGAGCCCTGTGGCACCTCATCTTCGGTGGGGCCTTCCGCCGCCATCCGGGGCTGCGTCTGGTTCTGACGGAGCAGGGCTCCGGCTGGATCCCCGGTGTGTTGGAGATGCTGGACTACTACCACGGCAGGCTGGTGGCTCCGGCTGCCAAGGAGGTGACCGCGGAGTCCAGGTTCGGGGCGGGGTTGGCCGAGGCGATGGGCGACGGGCCGAGCGCGGTCTGGCGGGAGCACTGCTTCGTCGGCGCGAGCTTCATGCGTCCGCACGAGGTGCCGCTGCGGGACCGCATCGGCCTCGACAAGATCATGTGGGGGAGTGACTATCCGCATGACGAGGGCACCGCCCCACACTCCCGCGAGGGCCTACGCATCGCCTACGCCGGGTTGCCGCCCGCCGAGGTCGCGCTGATGGTCGGTGGCAACGCGGCCCGCGTGTACGGGTTCGACCTCGCCGCACTGGCGCCGCTGGCGGCCCGGCATGGCCCCACACACGCGGAGGTCTCGGTGCCGCTCGCGGCACCACCACCGGGGGCCACCAGTCCGGCCTTCGCCAGAGGCGGATCGGTCCGCGTCTGGTGACTGTCGCCCGGGTTCGTCTCGGGAGGGCTCTGATGTCGACCGCTCCCCAGGCGAACCCGCGGTAACCCTTATCAATACTGATTGGTAACAACCCCTGGCGGACCCCTGGAACGCGCCTCTATGGTGCGGACATGCCGAACCTGCCCGATGTCGTGCTGTGGTCCATACCCGCCTTCGTGCTGCTCACCGTCGTCGAGGTGGTCAGCTACCGCATCCACCCCGACGAGGACGCCGCCGGGTACGCGGCCAAGGACGCGGTCACCAGCGTCAGCATGGGACTGGGCAGTCTGCTCTTCGATCTCCTGTGGAAGATCCCGATCGTGGCGATCTACACGGCGGTGTACGAACTGACCCCGCTGCGCGTGCCGGTGCTGTGGTGGACGATTCTGTTGATGTTGTTGGCCCAGGACTTCTTCTACTACTGGCAACACCGCGGGCACCACGTCATCCGCATCCTGTGGGCTTGTCACGTGGTGCACCACAGCAGCCGCAAGTTCAACCTCACCACAGCCCTGCGCCAGCCCTGGACCAGCCTGACCTCCTGGCCCTTCTACCTGCCGATGATCGCTTGTGGTGTGCATCCCGCGGCGGTCGCCTTCTGCTACTCGATCAACCTCGTCTACCAGTTCTGGATCCACACCGAGCGCATCGACAAGTTGCCGCGGCCGTTCGAGTTCCTCTTCAACACCCCCTCCCACCACCGGGTTCACCACGCCTCCCAAGGGGGCTATCTGGACCGGAACTTCGGTGGGATCCTGATCGTCTGGGACCGGCTCTTCGGCTCCTTCGTCGCAGAGACCGAGCGCCCGGTCTTCGGACTCACCAAGAACATCGACACCCACAATCCGCTGAAGGTGGCCACCCACGAGTACGTGTTGATCGCCCGGGACGTCCGGGCGGCGCGTAGCTGGCGCGAACGTGTCGGCCGACTCTTGCGTGGTCCCGGGTGGCAGCCAACCCCAGCCGGCGGGCCGGGCTCGGGGACGGTGCCCGGTGCCCGCGAGTCTTTCCCAGACCGATCCACCGGGTCGGCTGGCCGGACCGAAGCCGCCGCTGTGGGCCGCGTGGACGGGGAAGACCGCGTAGAAAACATGGCGGTGCACGGTGACGCGTGACAGGGCAGGCGTACTCCTGCTCGGAGCCTTCGCCCTCGCATCGAGCGCCGATCTCCTTTCCCTCCTCGCCGACTGGGATCCGGGGCACCTGCTGGCCAAACCCCTGCTGATGCCCTTGTTGGCGGGTTACGCAGCCACCCGGCGGGCTCCCCGCCTATTGGTCGCCGCGCTCCTGTTCGGCTGGGGTGGAGACGTCGCCCTTCTCTTCGACGCGGACCCGGCCTTCCTCGTGGGCATGGGCTCCTTCGCCCTCGGGCACGTCTGCTACCTGCTGCTCTTCGGCAAGACAAGGGGTTCCGCCTTCGTTGCCGCGGGCTACCTGGCGGCCTGTGCGGTCATGGTGGCCTCGCTCTGGCCGGACCTCCCCGCCGAACTACGCGTCCCCGTCGCCGGCTACAGCCTGCTGTTGACGGCCATGGCACTGCGTTCGGCCGCCCTCGGCCTTGCCACGGGAGTGGGTGGGGCGCTGTTCCTGCTCTCCGACACCCTGATCGCCACCGGCGTGGCCGAATGGCCCCAGCTGCCGGCTCCCGAGTTCTGGATCATGTTCACCTATCTCGGCGCCCAGTCCCTGCTGACCTGGGGCGTTCTCGAAGGGCCCCGCGGCCGGGTGGACGCGGCGGCGGCGTACCGTGGACAGGCCATAGAAGTCTGACCTACACCCACGCCTACGCCATGAGGACCACACGATGCGCGCCACCGTCATCCACGCACCCCACGACATCCGGGTGGAGGACGTGCCGGACGCCTCCGTCCAGCAGCCCCAGGACGCGGTGGTGAGGGTTCTTCGGGCCTGCATCTGCGGCAGCGACCTGTGGGCCTACCGGGGCGCGGCCAAGCGACTGCCGGGTCAGCGGATCGGACACGAGTTCCTCGGCGTGATCGAGCACATCGGGTCCGACGTGTCCTCGGTGAGGGTGGGCGATCTCGTGGTGGCCCCGTTCACGTGGTCCGACGGCACCTGCGTGTACTGCCTGGAAGGGCTGAACACCTCCTGCGCGCACGGTGGCTTTTGGGGCTCGCCGGGTTCCGACGGCGGCCAGGGGGAGGCGGTTCGGGTCCCGTACGCCGACGGCACGCTCGTCAAGCTACCGGCCGACGCGGCGTCCGACGAGCGACTGCTGACCGCGCTGCTGGCACTGTCCGACGTGATGGGAACGGGTCACCACGCCGCGCTGGGTGCGGGCGTGGCTCCGGGGAGCACGGTCGCGGTGGTCGGTGACGGAGCGGTGGGCCTGTGTGGCGTCCTGGCGGCCAAGCGGCTGGGGGCCGAGCGGATCATCGCGCTGGGGCGCCACTCGGCGCGGACCGACCTCGCCAAGCGCTTTGGTGCCACCGACGTCGTCGCTGAACGGGGCGAAGCCGCCGAGAGCGCCGTGCGGGAGTTGACCGGCGGCGCCGGCGCGCACGCCGTGATCGAGGCGGTGGGAACCGAACAGTCCATGCGGACCGCCGTGAACATCACCCGGGACGGCGGAGCGGTCGGCTATGTGGGAGTCCCGCACGGTAGCGGCACCGGCGTCGACCTTGGTGTCATGTTCAGCCGCAACATCACATTGCGCGGTGGTGTGGCACCGGTACGCGCGTACCTCCCCGAACTGCTCGCCGACGTCCTCGACGGCACCATCGACCCCTCCCCGGTCTTCGACCGTGAGGTAGCCCTTGAGGAGGTGCCCGAGGGCTACCGAGCGATGGACGACCGCAGCGCACTCAAGGTGCTGATCAGCCTCTGACCGCGCCGTCACCTCGCACGAGAGGTGCGAGGCGCTTGCAGGCGACGGCGGAACACGCGTGAGGGGCCGGGCTGGCACGCCCGGCCCCTTCGCCCGTCGTGATCGACGAGGTCTCACCCGTGCTGCGGTGGTCGGCGTCCGCCCCTTGGCGCGAGGCGGACGCCCTCTGCGGAACTAGCGCACCGCGCGCAGCGCGTTGACCACACCGGCACCGTAGTAGCCGGTCAGGCGGCCGTTGCTCTTGCAGGTGGTCGCCTCGATCAGTTCACCGGCCGAGTTGTAGACGTGCGTCGGGCAGGCCGTCTTGCTCGCCTGCGCCTTCAGCATCCACTGGAGCTGGGCCGGAGTGGCCCACGGGTGCTCGCTCTTGAGCAGCGCCGCGACGCCCGCGACCTCCGGTCCGGCCATCGAGGTGCCCTGCTTGTAGCCGTACTCGCCGCCCGGGATGGTCGACAGGATGCGGCCGTTGGCGTCCGGGGTGTCCGGGACCTGCCACTTGTCGCCACCGGGGGCGGACACGTCGATGACACCGAGGCCGTAGTTGGAGTAGTACGACTTCAGGCCCTTGTCACCGGTCGCACCGACGGTGACCACGCCCGGCAGCTGAGTGGGGACGTCCCAGCACTCCTTCGGGTTGATGGTCCGCGAGCCCGGGGTGGTGTCGTTCGGGCTGCTGTCGTCGACGATCGCGTCGGAGTCCAGGTCCCAGTTGGAGTTGCCGGCCGAGGCGACGCTGAGCACGCCCTTCTTCGCCGCGTAGCGGGTGGCGCGGGTCAGCGACTCCACCAGGGCGCCCTGGTCCGGGTCGTCCTTGCAGTTGAAGTACCACGGGTCGACGTAGTAGCTGTTGTTCGTGATCTCGATGCCCTTTTCTGCGGCGAACATGAAGCCGCAGACAACCGCCTCCGTGTAGAAGAGGCTGGTCGCCGGCTCGGAGACCTTGATGCCGGCTACCTTGACGCCCGGCGCGACACCGCTGACGCCGATGCCGTTGCGTGCGGCGGCGATGATGCCCGCCACGTGGGTGCCGTGGTCACTGCCGTCAGCGTAGGGACGCCAGGCGCCCTCAGAGGTGTCCGCCACGCCTCCGACGCAGTTCGCCGACTGGGAGCGGGAGAAGTTCGGCGCCAGGTCCGGGTGGGTGTCGTCAACACCCGTGTCGATCACGCCGACCGTCACCCGGCGGCTGCCCTGGCTGATCTTGTGGGCCTTGTCGGCGCCGATGGCGCGCAGGTCCCACTGGTTCGCCTCCAAGGGCTCCATGCCCGGCTTGGCGGCCTTCTTCGCCTTGGCCGCCGCTTCGGCGCTCAGGACCTGCGTCGATCCCTCGTCCGTGGTCTGCACGGCCTGGAGCGGGGCCGTGCGGGTGGCGCCGGCCGAGGCTACGCCCCAGGCCTTGCGTATCTGCTGTGCGAACTCCGGGTTCGCCGAGTGCACGACGATCACGCCGATCTTGTGATGGGTCGTCACCACGGACCCGCCGGCTCGCTCGATCGCCCGCGTCACGTGCTTCACCGAACCGTAGTGGCTCAGGTTCACCACGTACGAGAGCTCGGGGCCGTTCGTGCTGACGGCTGCCGTGGGCGTCTCGTTGAGCGGTGCGGCGGAGGCCGCACTGGGGAGGAAGCCGAACGAGGCCGTGAGTGCCAGGCCGAGCGGCACCGCGAGAGCAGCCCGACGCCTGGATCCCAGATGAGCCATGGGTTCTCCACATCATCCGTGAAATTGCCGCCCACGCACGGGTCGTGATGGACGGGGACATGACGAGTGAAACTAGCGCTGATCTTCCTGCCGGAGCAATGAATTCCGGAAGAAAAATCGGTTGTTGAACCGAAGAGCGCTCGCAGCCGTGCCGTTGGCAGGGGGGTATGGACCATCACACCCCGCACGGAGGCCGCTTTGTCCGTCCCCATTCCGTCCGCCGCTGCATCCGCCATGCAAGGAGAGTCCGTGACAACCGACGCGCTGCCGCCACGACGCGGCACGGACACCCGTCCGGCCGCACCTCGGGCCGAGCAGTTCACCGAAATGCAGGGAAGCCAGGAATTCGGCGAACTGCGTCGTTCCTACCGGTCCTTCGCCTTTCCCTTTACGGTGGGCTTTATCGCCTGGTACCTGATGTACGTGCTGCTTTCCAACTATGCGGGCGGCCTGATGGGTACACAGCTCTTCGGGAACTTCAACGTGGCGCTGTTCCTGGGGTTGTGTCAGTTCGCCAGCACCTTCCTGATCGCGTGGTGGTACTCCCGGCACGCAAGCAGCAAGCTCGACCCCAGGGCCGAGGCCATCAAGGCCCGTATGGAGGCGGACGCATGAGCTTCCCCCAAGCCCTCGCGGCCGCGCAGCCCCTGGCGTCCGGCGGTGCCGGCGAGCACCGCACTCTCATCATCACCCTGTTCGGGCTCTTCGTCCTCGCGACCTTGGCCATCACCGTCTGGGCCGGTCGTCAGACCAAGGGTGCCGCCGACTTCTACGCCGGTGGTAGGCAGTTCACCGGCTTCCAGAACGGCCTGGCCATCTCCGGCGACTACATGTCCGCCGCCTCCTTCCTCGGCATCGCCGGTGCCATCGCCCTCTTCGGCTACGACGGGTTCCTCTACTCCATCGGGTTCCTGGTCGCCTGGCTCGTCGCGCTCCTGCTGGTCGCCGAGCCGCTGCGTAACTCCGGTCGCTACACCATGGGCGACGTCCTGGCCTACCGGATGCGCCAGCGGCCGGTGCGCACCGCTGCGGGCGCCTCCACCATCGTCGTGTCGATCTTCTACTTGCTGGCCCAGATGGCCGGCGCCGGCGTCCTCGTCTCCCTGCTGCTCGGCATCACCAGCGAGGGCGGACAGGTCGCCATCGTCGCCCTGGTCGGCGTCCTGATGATCGTGTACGTGTCCATCGGCGGCATGAAAGGCACCACCTGGGTCCAGATGGTCAAAGCCGTGTTGCTCATCGCCGGCACCCTGCTCATCACCTTCCTGGTCCTGCTGAAGTTCGGGTTCAACATCTCGGACCTGCTTGGTGCCGCCGCTGAGAACAGCGGACAGGGCTCAGCCTTCCTTGAACCCGGCCTGAAGTACGGCGTCGACGCCACCTCCAAGCTCGACTTCCTCTCCCTCGGGCTCGCACTGGTCCTGGGCACCGCGGGGCTGCCGCACATCCTGATCCGCTTCTACACCGTTCCCACCGCCAAGGCCGCCCGTAAGTCCGTGAACTGGGCGATCGGCATCATCGGGGGCTTCTACCTGATGACCATCGCCCTGGGTTTCGGAGCCGCCGCACTGCTGGACCGCGAAGAGATCACGGCTTCCAACAAGGCCGGCAACACGGCCGCGCCGCTCCTCGCCCAGGCGGTCGGCGGTGGGCCCGACTCCACGGGCGGCGCCATTTTGCTCGCCGTCATCTCCGCGGTGGCCTTCGCCACCATCCTCGCCGTGGTCGCGGGGCTCACCCTGGCTTCTTCCTCGTCCTTCGCGCACGACATCTACGTCAACGTCATCCGCCGCGGTGAGGCGACCGAGAAGGAGGAGGTGCGGGCCGCGCGCTGGGCAACCGTCCTCATCGGTGCCGCGGCCATCGGCCTCGGCGCCCTGGCCCGCGATCTGAACGTCGCCGGCCTGGTGGCGCTAGCCTTCGCCGTCGCTGCCTCGGCGAACCTGCCCACCATCCTCTACAGCCTGTTCTGGAAGCGGTTCACGACCAAGGGCGCGCTCTGGTCGATCTACGGCGGCCTGACCTCGTCGGTAACCCTGGTGCTGTTCTCGCCCGTGGTGTCCGGTAAGCCCACTTCCATGTTCAAGGACGCGGACTTCTACTGGTTCCCGCTGCAGAACCCCGGCCTCATCTCGATTCCGCTGGGCTTCCTGCTCGGCTGGCTGGGCACGGTGTTGTCCACGGAGCCGGCCGACCCGCAGAAGTACGCCGAACTTGAAGTCCGTTCGCTCACCGGTACCGGCGCACACTGATCTGGCGCCCTACGTCCGCCGGGGCCACAGGGCGGTTCCCAGTGGCCGCGTCGTACTTCCCTACGACGCGGCCACCCCCCCTCTCGTTCGATCCGGCACCTCTACCGACCGCGAGCTTCGCGTAGGCTCGGTGGCAACACCCGACCCGAGGGACACCCGAGGGGCACGGACCGGGGAGGAGGCCCTCAGTGCTGATCGACACCTACGGCCGAGTGGCCACTGACCTGCGTGTTTCTTTGACAGACCGCTGCAATCTGCGGTGCACCTACTGCATGCCCGAGGAAGGCTTGCAGTGGCTGGCCAAGCCGGACCTCCTCACCGATGACGAGATCGTCCGACTGATCGGCATCGCCGTGACCGACCTCGGTGTCACCGAGGTGCGCTTCACCGGCGGAGAGCCCCTGCTGCGGCCCGGGCTGGTCGGGATCGTCGAGCGTTGCGCCGCGCTCGACCCCCGTCCCAAGATGTCCCTGACCACCAACGGGATCGGGCTCAAGCGCACCGCGAGTGCGCTCAAGGCTGCTGGGCTCGACCGGGTCAACGTCTCCCTGGACACCCTGAGGCCGGAAGTCTTCAAGACCCTCACTCGCCGGGACCGCCATCGGGACGTCGTCGACGGCATGGCTGCCGCGCGGCAAGCCGGGCTGACTCCGGTCAAGGTAAACGCGGTCCTGATGCCCGGCCTCAACGACGACGAGGCACCCGACCTCCTCGCGTGGGCGATCGCGAACGACTACGAGCTGCGCTTCATCGAGCAGATGCCGCTGGACGCCCAGCACGGGTGGAAGCGCGAGGGCATGATCACCGCCGGCGACATCCTCTCTTCCCTGCGGAGTCGCTTCTCCCTCACCGAGGAAGGCGAGGGCGAGCGGGGCTCGGCGCCGGCGGAGCGTTGGATCGTCGACGGCGGGCCGGCCACCGTCGGCGTCATCGCTTCGGTGACCCGTCCCTTCTGCCGCGCTTGCGACCGTACGAGGCTGACCGCCGACGGACAGGTGCGGACCTGCCTCTTCGCGACAGAGGAGTCGGACCTACGCGCGGCGCTGCGCTCGGGCGCCTCGGACGAGGAGATCGGCCGACTGTGGAAGGTCGCCATGTGGGGCAAGAAGGCGGGCTCGGGGCTGGACGACCCCTCCTTCCTCCAGCCCGAGCGTCCGATGTCAGCGATCGGCGGCTGAACCCCCGGGGGACGACTCCCAGTCGGCCAGGGACACCACGTCCTTCAGGAAGCCGCGTACGTCCAGGAAGCGGGACAGGTGCTCGCGGTGCGCCTCACAGGCCAGCCAGGTCTTGCGCCGCTGCGGTTCGTGCAGTTTCGGATTGTTCCAGGCGAGCACCCAAAGGGCGGTGTCCCGGCAGCCCTTGGCGGAGCACACGGGCGTGTCGTCTGCGGTGGTCGAGGATGAGTGGGGGAAGTTCACGGCCCAACCCTAGAGGCAGATCGGTGATCCGTGGTGAGGGTGCGATGTCAGCCGGTAGATCATGATTCGAGGCTAGATCGCCCGATTCCACCCGCTATTCGAGCGCCGTGCCCCCGCTGCGCGCTGCTCCACCGGGGATTGCGTGACAGCCTGCGGGACAAGCAGAAATGGCGACGCCGGGCAGCCACGGGGGGAGCTGCCCGGCGTCGGTCCATCGCTCCGACGGGGGATGCGGAGCGCGTACGAAGTATGGCATGCAGGGGCCGGTGCGGTGCACCGGAACCTCATGATTGATCTGAGCTTTTATTGAGCTTTCCCGCGTCGAGGGCTGGTCGCACCGGTGCCGGGATGAAGGTGGACGGCAGGCTCGGCGTGTTCTCCCGCCCCGCGTTGGCGATCACCACCGCCACGTACGGCAGGAGGGCCCCCACCACCAGGGTCACGACGGCGACGTGCCGCTCCACGTTCCACAAGACCGCGGTGAGGATGACCGAGAGGGTCCGCACGGACATCGAGATCACGTAGCGCCGTTGCCGGCCACGGACGTCTTCCTCAAGTCCCTGCCGGGCTCCGGTGATCCGGAAGACCTCGGTCTCGTTCCGTTTCCGCCGCACTTCCATCACCCGCTGGTTCCCGCCGGACACCCCTGGCCCGGGTCGTCTCCACGGTACGCCCGGCGTCCTTCGTCGCGGAGACCGGGGTCAGGCCATAAGGGTGTGGGTCGGGAGACGGGTCCCGCAGGTGGATCAATCCGACATGCGGCATTCGGGGTTCGGTATGAGACTAGAGGCCACGCGCGCACCGCGCGCCCGACGAGGAGGCTATATGCACTGGCTGTGGGCGATCATCGTCGGATTCGTCCTGGGGCTCATCGCACGACTGATCCTGCCCGGCAAGCAACACCAACCCCTGTGGATGACCGCCATCTTCGGCATCATCGGCGGTGTGATCGGCAATGCCGTGGCGACGTGGATCGGTGTAGGAGACACCCGGGGCATCGACTGGATCCGGCACCTGCTCCAACTCGCCGGAGCGGTGCTCGTCGTCGGCGTCGGCGACAGTGCGTACATGGCCATGACCGGCAAGCGTCGGACCACATGATCGGTGGCGCTCCCGCCAGCGCCCACGTCGGCCGGCCCAGACCCTCGGGGTCCGGGCCGGCCGACGTCACGTCCGGGCGGTCCGGGAGGCCGCCGCGGTCTCGTTCAGGCGCCCACGAACTCCACGGCTGCCAGGTTCTTCTTGCCGCGGCGCAACACCAGCCAACGCCCGTGCAGCAGGTCCGCCTCGCTGGCCACCGCGTCCTCGGCAGTGACCTTGACGTTGTTCACGTAGGCCCCGCCCTCCTTCACGGTGCGCCGCCCGGCGGACTTGCTGGCCACCAGGGCGGTCTCGGCGAACAGGTCCACCACCGGACCCAACTGGCTCACCTTCGCGCTCGGCAGCTCGGACAGGGCCGCGGCGAGCGTCGCCTCATCCAGTTCGGCCAGGTCGCCCTGGCCGAAAAGGGCCCTTGACGCGGAGATGACGGCGGCGCACTGCTCGGCGCCGTGCACCAAGGTGGTCAGCTCCTGCGCGAGTGCCCGCTGAGCCGCGCGGGCCTGTGGACGCTCGGCGGTCTGCTTCTCCAACTCCTCCAGCTCGGCACGGCTGGAGAAGCTCAGGATCCGCATGTAGGAGGAGATGTCCCGGTCATCCACGTTCAGCCAGAACTGGTAGAACGCGTACGGCGTGGTCATCTCCGGGTCGAGCCATACGGCTCCCCCTTCGGTCTTGCCGAACTTCGTACCGTCCGCCTTCACCATCAACGGAGTCGCCAGCGCGTGCACCACCGCGCCCGGCTCCAGCCGGTGGATCAGGTCCAGGCCGGCCGTGAGATTGCCCCACTGGTCGCTGCCGCCCTGCTGAAGGACACATCCGTGGCGTCGGTACAGTTCCAGGAAGTCCATGCCTTGCAGCAGCTGGTAGCTGAACTCGGTGTAGCTGATGCCCTGGTCCGACTCCAAGCGGCGAGCGACCGAGTCCTTGGTCAGCATCTTGTTGACGCGGAAGTGCTTGCCGATGTCCCGCAGGAACTCGATGGCGGACATGCCCGCCGTCCAGTCCAGGTTGTTCACCAGCTGCGCCGCGTTCTCGCCCTCGAAGGACAGGAAGGGGGCGATCTGCTCCCGCAACCGCTCCACCCAGTTGGCGACGGTCCGCGGATCGTTGAGCGTGCGTTCCGCGGTGGGGCGTGGGTCGCCGATCTGCCCGGTGGCGCCGCCCACCAAGGCCAGCGGCCGGTTCCCGGCCAGCTGGAGCCGGCGCATGGTGAGCACCTGCACCAGGTGCCCGACGTGCAGACTGGCCGCGGTCGGGTCGTAGCCGCAATAGAAGGTGACCGGACCGTCCGCGAACGCCTTGCGCAGCGCTTCTTCGTCGGTGGACTGGGCGAACAGCCCGCGCCACTTCAGTTCGTCGACGATGTCCGTCACGATCTTCTGTCTCCTCGATGCTGATTCAAGTCGAATGGAACACTGCCGGCCAGTCTACGGGCTGCCCCGCCGCTGCCGACGGGCGCTCGGCAGGGGCCGAGCGGCTCACGGCGCGGGCGCGGGGACCTCGCCGAGCCGGGCCGCGGGGTGGTGCTCCGCGGCCCCGCCCTGCGTCACGACTCCTCCTCCAAGTCGCTCAGACGCCCTGACTGACCGAGCTCATGTTGAAGTCGGGGATGCGCAGTGCAGGCATGGCCGCCCGGGTGAACCAGTCGCTCCACTCCCGTGGCAAGGTCTTCTCCGTCCGCCCCGCCTCGCTGGCCCGGGAGAGCAGGTCCACCGGAGACTCGTTGAAGCGGAAGTTGTTGGCCGCACCGACCACCTCGCCGTTCTCGACCAGGTAGACGCCGTCCCGGGTCAGGCCGGTCAGCAGCAGGGTCGCGGGGTCCACCTCGCGGATGTACCACAGACAGGTCAACAGCAGGCCCCGCTCGGTACCGGCGACCATGTCCGTCAGCGACTGTGTGCCCCCGCCGTCCAGGACCAGGTTTCCGATCGCCGGGGTCACCGGCAGGCCGGTCAGCCCGGCGCTGTGCCGGGTGGTCACCAGGTGGGTCAGTTGCCCCTCGCTCATCCATCGGGTGGGCGCGAGCGGCAGGCCGTTGTCGAACACCGAGGCGTCGTCCCCGGAAGTGTGGGCGATGACGAAGGGTGCTGCCTCCAGCCCGGGCTCGTGCGGGTCGCTGCGCAGCGTCAGCGGCAGGTCGCTGAGGCGGTCCCCGACCCGGGTCCCGCCGCCGGGCTTGGAGAACACCGTCCGGCCTTCCGCCGCGTCCCGGGCCGCAGCCGACCACATCTGATAGATGAGCAGGTCGGCCACGGCGGTGGGCGGCAGCAACGTCTCGTAGCGACCTGCCGGTAGGTCGATCCGGCGCTCCGCCCAAGCCAGGCGCTGCGCGAGCTCGCCGTCGAGGGCGGCCGGGTCCACGTCCTGGAAGTCCCGGGTGGAGCGCCCAGCCCAGGCGGAGCGGGAGCCGTCGGGGGACTTGGCGTTGAGCTCCAGCGTTCCGGTGGGTTGGTCGTGTCGTAGCCGCACTCCCGTGGAGGTGCCGATGTAGGTGGACACCAGCTCGTGGTTGGCGAATCCGTAGAGCTCCCGGCCGCCCGCTCTGGCCCGGGCGAAGGACTCGCCGAGGGCCGGGGCGAACGCGGCGAAGACCGTCGAGGAGGTCTCGGCGGGAGCCTCGGTGAAGCCGGGTGACGTGGCGACGCCGTCCACCAGCGGCTGGGCGTCCTCTGCCGGGTCCGCGCCCTGCGCCGCGGCTTCGGCGGCCCGGACCAGGGGCTCCAGTTCCGCCGCCGTCACGGCCGAACGCGAGACCACGCCGGAAGCGGTGCCCTCCTTGCCGTTCACCGTGGCGACGACGGTGAGCGTACGGCCGCGGGTGACACCGTTGGTGGTGAGTGCGTTGCGGGCCCAGCGGAGGTTCGCGGTGGAAGTCTCGTCGGCGATGACGACGCAGCCGTCTGCACGGGAGAGCTCCAGCGCCCGCTCGACGATCTCGTGGGGTTTGGTGGTCCGCGCGGTCATCGACCCGCCTCCTGCGTGGTGTTGAGGATGTTGACGCCACGGAACACCGCGGTCGGGCAGCCGTGGGAGACCGCCGCCACCTGACCCGGTTGGGCCTTGCCGCAGTTGAACGCGCCACCCAGGACGTAGGTCTGCGGCCCGCCGACCGCCTCCATCGAGCCCCAGAAGTCGGTTGTCGTCGCCTGGTAGGCGACGTCGCGCAGCTGTCCGGCCAACCGGCCGTTCTCGATGCGGTAGGCCCGCTGCTGGGTGAACTGGAAGTTGTACCTCTGCATGTCGATGGACCAGGAGCGGTCACCGACCACGTAGATGCCCCGTTCGACCCCGCCGATGAGGTCTTCCGTCGACAGACCGCCCGGGTCGGGTTGGAGCGAGACGTTCGCCATCCGCTGCACCGGCACGTGGCCGGGGGAGTCGGCGTAGGCGCAGCCGTTCGAGCGCCCCTGCCCGGTGAGCTTGGCGATCCGCCGGTCGAGTTGGTACCCGACCAGGGTGCCGTTCTTGACCAGGTCCCAGCTCTGCGCCTCGACGCCCTCGTCGTCGTAGCCGATCGTGGCCAGCCCGTGCGGCGCCGTGCGGTCGCCCGTCACGTTCATGACGGAAGAGCCGTACGCCAGCGTGCCGAGTTTGTCGAAGGTCGCGAACGAGGTTCCGGCGTAGGCCGCCTCGTAGCCCAGGGCCCGGTCCAACTCGGTCGCGTGCCCGATCGACTCGTGGATGGTCAGCCACAGGTTCGACGGGTCGACGACCAGGTCGTAGCGACCGGCCCCGACGCTGGGTGCCCGCATCTTCTCGGCGAGCAACTCCGGGATCTGCTCCAGTTCCGCGTCCCAGTCCCAACCGGTGCCCGTCAGGTACTCCCAGCCCCGCCCGGCCGGAGGCGCCAGCGTGCGCATGGAGTCGAACTCACCGGTCTTCTCGTCCACCGCGACGGCGGTGAGTGCGGGGTGCAGCCGCACGCGCTGCTGGGTGGTCACGGTCCCCGCGGTATCCGCGTAGAACTTGTTCTCGTGCACGGTCATCAAGGACGCGTCCACATGGGCGACGCCCTCGGCGGACAGCAGTCGGCTGCTCCACTCGGCCAGTAGGGCGGCCTTCTCCTCGTCCGGCACCGAGAAGGGGTCCCGCTCGTACTCGGACACCCAGACGCGGTCCTCGTGCACCGGCTCGGAGGCGAGTTCCACCCGCTCGTCCGACCCAGCGGCCTTGATCACCTGGGCCGAGAGCTTCGCCATCGCCACCGCCTGCCCGGCGACCCGGGCGGCGGCGTCCATCGTCAGGTCCACGCCGGAGGCGAACCCCCAACTGCCGCCGTGGACCACCCGCACCGCGTATCCGAGGTCAGTGGTGTCCGAGGAACCCGAAGGTCGTGCGTCGCGAAGACGCCAGGAGGCGCTGCGCACCCTCTCCAGACGGAAGTCGGCATGATCTGCGCCCAACGCGCGGGCCCGCGCCAGCGCCGCGTCAGCGAGCGCCCGCAGGGGCAACGCTGAGAAGGTCGGGTCGATTCCGTGAACCACGGGCGGCCTCGCTCTCGGGAGTCAGGAGGTGTTGACGCGGGTGTCATTCCAGCACCGGGAAGTGAACCACGCGGTGGGTGGCAGAGCCGAACGATTACCCGCCAGTGGGCGCAACTTGGTCCAACTGCGCCAGTCCGAAAGCAGGTTGGGTCATGAGCGAGGACCTTCAGTCATCGAACGGGCATCCGTCGAGCCGGCGGCCGGCGTGGTGGGACACGGCGCTTGGTGGCGTGCCGCTCTTTGGGGCGAACCGCCGAGCGGTCCGACGAGCCCCCCCGGCTGCCTTCGTCCTGCCGGCCGCAGCCGGTACCGGCGGCCCTAGGCCCAGGGCTTCGGCCCGGTCGCAGTGGCCGGATCGCAGCGGTGGGAGTTCCGTGCGCCGGTCATTCCCACCGGTGTGCGCTTCTGTAGGGACTCGACAGTGACCGTCGCAAGGCGCTGTCAGGGCCCGATTGCCCGTATCGCCCACCTGACCGCTAGGTTTTTGGGTAACCAGATCGCTAGGGAAAGGGTGATCCGTTGAGCCGCTCGGTTCTCGTCACCGGAGGAAACCGGGGCATCGGCCTCGCCATCGCCCGCGCCTTCGCCGACGCCGGTGACAAGGTCGCATACACGTACCGCTCAGGTGAGCCTCCTCAGGAGCTCGCCCAGCTCGGTTGTCTCGGCGTCCGCTGCGACATCACCGACCCCGAGCAGGTGGAGCAGGCCTACAAGGAGATCGAAGAAAAGCACGGCGCAGTCGAGGTCCTGGTGGCCAATGCCGGTATCACCAAGGACCAGCTGCTGATGCGCATGTCCGAGGAGGACTTCGCCTCCGTCCTCGACACCAACCTGACCGGCACCTTCCGTGTGGTCAAGCGGGCCAACCGGGGGATGCTACGGGCCAAGAAGGGCAGGGTCGTCCTGATCTCCTCGGTCGTCGGGCTGCTCGGGTCCGCGGGGCAGGCCAACTACGCCGCTTCCAAGGCCGGCCTGGTGGGCTTCGCGCGCTCCCTTGCGCGGGAGCTCGGTTCGCGCAACATCACCTTCAATGTCGTCGCGCCCGGATTCGTGGACACCGACATGACCAAGGTGCTCACCGAGGAGCAGCGGGCGGGCATCGTCGCCCAGGTGCCGCTGGCCCGGTACGCGAAGCCGGAGGAGATCGCGGCGGCCGTCCGCTTCCTCGCCTCCGACGACGCCTCTTACATCACTGGAGCCGTCATTCCCGTTGACGGCGGATTGGGCATGGGTCACTGAAACCATGAGCGGAATTCTCGACGGCAAGCGCATCCTGATCACGGGTGTGCTGATGGAGTCCTCCATCGCCTTCCACACCGCCAAGCTGGCACAGGAGCAGGGCGCCGAGGTCATCCTGACCGCCTTTCCGAGGCCCACCCTGACCGAGCGTATCGCTCGCAAGCTGCCCAAGCCCGCCAAGGTCATCGAGCTCGACGTCACCAACGACGAGCACCTGGGCCGACTGGCCGGTCTCGTCCGGGAGGAGCTGGGTTCCCTCGACGGTGTGGTCCACTCCATCGGCTTCGCACCGCAGGACGCGCTCGGGGGCAACTTCCTCAACACTCCCTTCGAGTCCGTCTCGACTGCCATGCACGTCTCCGCCTTCTCCCTGAAGTCGTTGACGATGGCCTGCCTGCCCCTGATGGAGCAGGGCGGCTCGGTCGTCGGCCTCACCTTCGACGCGCAGTACGCCTGGCCGCAGTACGACTGGATGGGCCCGGCGAAGGCGGCACTGGAGGCGACCAGCCGCTACATGGCCCGTGACCTCGGCAAGCAGAACGTTCGCTGCAACCTGATCTCGGCAGGGCCGATCGGATCGATGGCGGCGAAGTCGATCCCGGGCTTCGGCGAACTGGCGGACGTCTGGAACCACCGCTCCCCGCTCGAATGGGACATGAGCGACCCCGAGCCCACCGGCCGCGGTGTCGTCGCGCTGCTCTCGGACTGGTTCCCCAAGACGACCGGCGAGATCATCCACGTGGACGGCGGCGTGCACGCCATGGGTGCCTGACCTTTCAGGACCCGCGAAACGGATCCAGTGGCCCGACCTTCGGAGAAGGTCGGGCCACTGCGTGTTCCGCCACTCGGCGCAGTTCCTGGCGGGCTTTCGATTCGAGAAGTCGGATCAATGACTGCAAACTGACCTGGCTGGGCTTCTTCCCGGCGTGCTGCGGCCAGCTGAACTGCGGTGAGGAGGTGCGGGAGTGCGTCCGAGGCAGAGCCGAGTGTTGGCCCTGTGGGTCAGTTCCCTGGTGTTGGTCGGCCTGTTGGCGCCGGGCCCCCTCGCGGAGGTGACCAGGGGGATCACCCAGCTGGGTGCCGATATTGAACGCTCCCGCACCGTACGGGCCACCTTGCCGGCCGGACCACCGGTGAGGCCGGCCGTGGGGCTGCTCGCCGCGGTCCCCGCGGATCTGCCGGTCGAACCTCCGCCGCAGCCACCCCGACCGGAGAAGGGCAGTCTCTTCGGTGCAGACTGCCAGGCCACCATTACCGGGTCACACGTCACGGCGTACTGTCACAACCGCTATCCCGCCGTCGATCTCGTTCGGCTGCACATCGAATGCGACCGGTGGTGGGACCTGGACGGAGACAGCGCAGCGGTCCCGGTCGGACCCGCTGCCCACGTACGGCTCGCCGGCCGCTGCTGGAAGGAAGTGCGCAGGGCCTGGCTCACCCATGAGCGGGGCTGACCTCACCCCTTGGCGCTCGTGGCCGGGGCTCCCTCTCCACGGCCCCGGCCGCCCAGGCAGGAGAAGGGGTAGCCGGCCGCCTCCGAGGCCGCCAGATCCGACTCCCCGCGCCGGATGGCCTCGACGAGCCGGCCGTGATCCATGAGGGCCTGCGAGGTCAACTCCGGACCGACGTCCTCGCGCAGCCAGTCCCGCAGCAGGCCGCCGAGGTCGGCGTACAGGGCGGTCATCACCTCGTTGTGGGCGGCGGATACCACCGCCAGGTGGAACGTGGCGTCCGCCGATACGAAGGCTTCCGCTTCACCGCTCGCCCAGGCCTCCTCCCGTCGGACCAGGAGGAGCTCCAGTTGGCGCAGGTCACGATCGGTTCGCCGCTCCGCGGCCAGCCGCGCAGCCGAGGACTCCAGGGCCGCGCGGAGTTCCGCGATGTGCCGGGGGTCCGCCCCGGCGAAGCGCCGGTGCATGACGCCTGACAGCTCGCTGGTCGCCAGTACGTAGGTGCCGGAACCCTGCCGGATGTCGAGCAGGCCGTTGTGGGCCAGTGCCCGCACGGCCTCCCGGACCGTGTTGCGTGCCACTCCGAGCAGCTCGACCAGCTCGGGCTCGGTCGGGATGCGTGATCCGACCGGCCACTCGCCCGAGGTGATCTGGTTGCGCAGCTGGGCGATGACCTGGTCCACCAGGGCCGAGCGCCGCGGCGAGGTCAACGGCATGGTGCAGTCCCCACTTCGTACGGATCGATGCTTGCGCCCAGCGTAGATCGTGTGGACGCCCCCCTTGGAGAGTCAATCATCCCATGATTCTATGATGGTGTGATGCCCGATGATGAGACCCGGATCCTGAGTCGCCCCGCCACACGCCCTACCCGCCTCGGTGTCCAGTCTTCCGGCGGTCACCATCCGCCGACCTGGTTCCTCCCCCTGCTCACCCTCGGCATCGTGCTGGCCGCCCTCAACCTCCGTCCTGCCATCACCAGCCTCGGAGCCCTCCTGGAGGAGGCGCGCACCGGCCTCGGCATGAGCGGGACCGTCGCCGGCCTCCTCACCTCCGTACCACCCCTGTGCTTCGCGCTCTTCGGCATCGCCGCACCGAGGCTCTCCCGGCGCCTGGGTCCCACGGTGGTCGTCTGCGCCGCCATGGGTGCCATCGCCGCGGGGCTGCTGATCCGCCCGTTCGCCCGGGGCACCGCGGGATTCCTCGCCGCCAGCGCACTCTCCCTCGCGGGCATCGCACTGACCAACGTGCTGCTGCCGGTGATCGTCAGGCGCTGGTTCCCCGGTCGGGTCGGGAGCATGACCGGCCTGTACTCCATGGCCATGGCCGTCGGCACCTCCGTCGCCGCCGCCGTGACCGTTCCCATGACACATGCCCTGGGCGGCGGTTGGCGCGCGGGGCTGGGCCTGTGGGCGGTCCTCGCCGCTATCGCGGTCCTGCCCTGGCTGCCGGTGGCGAGGGAGGGACGCCGAAGTCGCGCCGTCACCCCCGAGGCGATCGCCGCGACATCCACGGGCGGCCTGCGGATCACCCGTAGCCGCACGGCCTGGTCACTCGCCTGCTACTTCGGCCTCCAGGCCACCGGTGCCTACATCACCATGGGCTGGATGCCGCAGATCTTCCGTGACGCGGGGGTTCCGGCCGGGACCGCCGGGGTCCTCCTCGCCCTCACCATGGTCATGGGCGTCCCCCTTGCCTTCGTCATCCCCAAGCTGGCCGGCCGGGTCAGGAACCAGGGCGTGATCGCCTTCGTGCTGGGACTCTTCGGCCTCGCCGGGTACGCGGGCCTCTCCTTCGCCCCCGCCGGCGGTTCCTGGCTCTGGGCCCTGCTGCTGGGCGTCTCCAACTGTGCGTTCCCCCTCGCCATCACCATGATCGGGCTCCGCGCCAAGTCCGCGATAGGCGTGGTCAAGCTCTCGGCTTTCGCGCAGAGCACCGGCTATCTGATCTCCATCCCCGGGCCGCTGCTGATCGGAGTCCTCTACCAGCACAGCGGCGGCTGGGACCTGCCGCTGGCGCTGATGGCGGCACTGATGGTTCCGCAGATCGTCGTCGGCTGGCTGGCCGGTGGGGACCGCACGATCGAGGGTGAATGCGGCGTGCGAGACTGAGCGCATGTCCGTGCTTGACCCGAACCCCCGAAACGGCCGCAAGAAGCTGGGCCTCGTCCTTGGATCGATGCTGCTCGTCACCGTGATCATCGCGATCGTGGCGACCCTAGCCTCCCCCTGAATCCAGACGCTCCCGCGGGAGCGAGCCCGCTGGTGGGGTTAACCCCACCAGCCCCTAGGGGGCGGGGCTCAGGGGGAAGTGGGTGGATCACCGGATGGGGCCGAACCGCAACTGCGCCTAGATTCCAAAGGGTCCGGGCGGCGCCGTTGCCGCCGGGAAGTCGGGCACTCATCCACGGAGGCGGTCATGCCGGCCCGTTCGTTCGCCGCGTCCCCCCGCACACGTCCCCACTCCCTCGGCCAGGGCCCCCGCACGGCGTGGGCAGGGCCGCGGGGGGCCACCGTCCGGCTGCCCTGGTGGGCTCTCACCTTGCCGACGCTCAGCTTCCTGGCGCTGCTCTGCCTGCTCGCCGGATCGGGCCCCGCCAGCGCGGCGGGGGAGATTGGGGGCGCCCGGGAGCTCACGGAGTTCCTCGCACGTATGTGGCGGGTACTGTCCGCATGACCGCGCGCCGGGTGCGTGCCGGACGGGCTCGACCGGGCCCCCCAACCCCCTGCGCCCGGTGGCCGATTTCGTGCGAAGCTGGGAGCCATGACCGCCGATACACCTCGCCGGATCGTCCTTGTCCGGCACGCGAAGGCCGACTGGCCTCAGGTATCCGACCACGAGAGGCCGCTGGCCGAACGAGGGCGGACGGAAGCCCCCGCCCTGGGCCTGAAACTGGCCGGCACGGGAATCGCCTTCGACCTCGCCCTGTGTTCCACCGCGGCCCGTACCCGGGAGACCTGGAAGCTCGCCGTCCAGGAACTGCCCCACCGGCCCCGGACCGTCTACGAAGAGCGGCTGTACGAGGCCTCCGTCGGTGAGTTGATCGCTCTGCTCAACGAGACCTCCGAGGAGGTCCGCGACCTGCTCGTCATCGGACACAACCCGGCGATGCACGGGCTCGCCGACGCCCTGACCGGGCGCGCGGAGGGCGATGCGCTGGTCCGGATGAACCGCTACGGCTTCCCCACGGCGGCGCTGGCGGTCCTCGGCTTCAGCGGTTCGTGGAAGTCCGTCGAGCACGGCGTCGCCACGCTGCTGGACTACTGGACCCCCAAGCACTGACCCGACTCGGAGGTGCCGTCACCGACGGTCGCCCCGACCGGCCGGTGGGCCCCGCCATCGAGGGGGACCCACCCAGTGCCGTTGGGGCGCGCCCCGCGCCCGGGGGAACGCCGACGAGGCGGCGGCCTCAGTCCAGACCGGCCGCCTCCACCTCTTCTCGGGTCACCCCGAGGAGGTAGAGGACCGTATCGAGGAACGGTACGTTGACCGCAGTGTGCGCGGCTTCGCGGACCATGGGCTTGGCGTTGAACGCCACGCCGAGCCCCGCGGTGTTGAGCATGTCCAGGTCGTTCGCGCCGTCGCCGATCGCCACGGTCTGTGCGAGGGGAACGCCGGCCTCGGCGGCGAAGCGGCGCAGCAGCCGGGCCTTTCCGGCCCGGTCCACGATCTCTCCTGTCACCCGGCCGGTCAGCCTGCCATCGACGATCTCCAGCGTGTTGGCGGCGGCGAAATCGAGGCCCAGCCGCTCCTTGAGGTCGTCCGTGACCTGGGTGAACCCACCAGAGACCACTCCGACCTGGTAGCCGAGCTGCTTGAGCGTGCGGATCAGCGTCCGGGCTCCGGGGGTCAGTCGCACCTCGGCCCGCACCTTGTCGACCACGGAGGCGTCGAGGCCGGCCAGCAGGGCCACCCGGGCGTGCAACGACTGCTCGAAGTCCAGTTCGCCGCGCATCGCCTGGGCGGTCACCTTGGCCACCTTCTCATCACAGCCGGCGTGCGCGGCGAAGAGCTCGATGACCTCGTCCTGGATGAGCGTGGAGTCCACGTCCATCACGATCAGGCGCTGGGCCCTGCGGTGCAGGCCTGCCGAGACGACGGCCACGTCGACGCCGATCTGGGCCGCCTCGGTGGCGAGGGCGGTGCGTAGCGGCGCGGTGTCGGTGCCCGAGACGGCGAACTCCACCGCCGTCACCGGGTACTTCGCCAGGCGGAAGATACGGTCGATGTTGCCGCCGGTGGAAGTGATCTTGGCGGCTATGGCCGCGGTCGATTCGGCGGTCAGGGGATGACCCAGCACGGTGACGTGTGAACGTCCACTGCCACGTGGCTGGTTGTCGCCCGTACCGGAGAGGATCTCTGCGGAGAGCCGCAACGACTCGGCCCAACTGTGCACGGTAGCCCGTAGTTCGCCCTCCAGGCCCGCGGACGGCTGGGTGACGAGGGCGCACAACACGATGCGGCCCCGCGTGACGACCTGCTCGATGTCGACCACGTCGACGGAGAAGGCGGCGAGTGTGTCGAACAGCCCGGCCGTGATGCCGGGACGGTCCTTGCCGAAGATCTTGACGAGGAGGGTGGGGACCTCTGAGGTTTGCGAAGCGCTCATGGTGCCCTCACCGTATCGTCCCGTCCACCCACCGGGTGATCCCGTCCCGCCTGGCGGACGCCGATGGCGCCCCTCACCACCGGGGCGGCACTCCCGGCCCTGGAGGTGCGGAGGGGGGAACGGTCGGAGGACCGTCACCGCCCCGCCGGTCCTTCGACCCGGGTGGCTGGTCCCGGTACGGATTGGGCTCGCCGCAGGCCTGTCCGTACCCGGAGGGCTGGGCGTAGGGGCCGGGCGGCTCGGCGCCCCTCGCCTCCGGGCCCGCCGGCACCGGCGCCGGACCGGCACCGCCACGAACGGGAAGCAGCCCGCCCACCACCCCCGCCGCCGCACCCCAGGCCCCACCCAGCAGCACCGCTGCCCCCAGGTCGCCGCTGAGCTCCAGCCCAGCGCCGACCGTGTCCAGCCCCAACACCGACAGGGCGGCGTCGGCGCGGACCCCGGTCAGCCACACCATCAGCGCGACGAGCACGGCGTTGGTGACTCCCAACGCCAACGCACACCGTGCCACCCGGCGGGCAACGCCCCCGCCGGGCATGCGCACACCGGTGAGCAGACCGGCCGTCACCATCAGCAGTGCCACCGCGACCGGGAGCAGCCACACCCTGGCGTCGAGCTCCGCCAGCCGTCCGATCGTCACGGGCTCCCCGGTCGAAACCGACAACAACCCGCCGATCGGATCGGGTAGCACCCCCAGTAACTCACCGCTCGCCCGAACGTCCCAGGGCACCAGGAGCCCCAGGGCCAGTCCCAGCCACGCCCCGTTCGGCGCGCCCAGGAGGGCGGCGCCCAGGACGCGCCCCGGGTGCTCGTCGCCGGCTGCCGCGTAGAGCGCGGCGGCCAGCCCTGCGAGGACCGCTACCAAAGCAACCGTGACCAGCGCCGAGACCGCGGGTCGCGCCCAGCGGTCGAGGGCGCTCCAGCGGGGAGGCAGCGAGGTGCGTCGCGAAGCCAGTACGGCAATGGTCAGCACGGTGAACACCCACAGCGTCGCACCGACCAGTGAGGCGCCGAGGTCCACCGCGAAACCCACGGACGCCTTCGCCTCGACCAGGTCCGCCACCTGTCCGGGCAGGGCACCTGCGAAATCCCCGATGCCGCCGAGGTCCTCCAAGCCGGGCACCCCGAGCTCGCCCGGGCCACCGCCCGCTGCCAACTCGGCCCCGTCGAAGGTCACCACGTCGCGCCCCGCCCAGGCCAGGCCGCAGAGCGTCAACAGCAAGACGCCGGACAGCACCCCGGCGCGCAGCAGGAGCCCCCCAACCGTGCGGCCGGCCCCGCACAGCCGCAGCGACCGTACGAAGAACCAGCCCAACACCAGGGCACCCACCAGACCCACGCCCAGCGGAGTGAGATCGAGACCGGTACGGGCAGTCCCCGCGTCCAGCCCGAAGGCCGACACCTCGCCGGAAGGGCTCACCGAGCCTCCGACGGCCAGCACCACGGTCGCCGCGGTCATCGGGCCGAGCGCGCCGACAGCGTCCGCCCCCAGCAGGTGGAGCCCCAACGCCGCCACCGCGGCCATCGAGAGCAGTGCCCACCCGACCGCGGCCACGCAGGGGACGACCACCCCGCGCCCCACGCCGTCGCCCGAACCGCTGGGACTCATGGGACCCCCGAAATCGTGCCCGACCCTTCAGGAACACTCCTCAGGGCGTGACCCATGCCCCGTCAACGCGGCCATGGCTGCTTTTCACTGTCCCGCTGCTCCTGTCCGGCGTCAACCAGCGCTCACATGGACGCCGTTCACCCCAGGTCGCACGCCCGCGCACGCAACTCGCGGCCTGCGCCCCCCGCTCACTTCCAGCGAGTGGCATCCGGCCGGAAACGGTTCCCCCAGAACTCCACCATCCCTACACTCCGTTGCTGTCAGGCACCTCGCGGGAGGACAAGTGGGGCATGGAGTGCCGGAACTCGTACTGGAACTGAACGGAAGGGCCCGGGCCCTCGATCCGTCCAGGTCCTACACGCTCGGTAGGGATCCACACAGTGACGTCGTCATGGAGGACGTGCGGGTCTCCTGGCACCACGCGACCGTCAGATGGGCCGGCCGGGGCTGGGTCATCGAGGACCAGGACAGCACCAACGGCACCTACGTCCACGGCCAGCGGGTCCGACGCGCCGAGTTGGCCGCAGGCACCCGGGTCCATCTGGGCAACGCCTGCGACGGTCCGCGGCTCGACTTCACCGGAGCGCCGGTCGTCGTGGGGGGACCGGCCGGACACCCCAACCACCCGCCGCCGTCACCCGGTCAGCCCCCGTCGACGCTTCCGGCGGGCCATCGGGACCAGCCCTACGTGCCGTACCAGGGCAGTGGCGGCCAGGGCGCGGCCGGCGGGTACGGGCCGTACGGCGGTGCCTTGGCGCACGGCGACCGTAGCCCCACCACCTTCCACCGGATATCCCTCGGCCGGGTCATGACCATCGGGCGGGCCCTTGACAACGACCTCGTGGTACCTGACCTCCAGGTCTCCCGCCGACACGCCGAGTTCCGATCCACCGCGGGCCGTTTCGAGATCCACGACCTCGGCAGCCACAACGGCACCTACGTCAACGGGCAACCGCTGCCGCGCTCCGGCACCGCGCTGCTGGGGCCGGCGGACATCGTCGGGGTCGGTCACTCGACCTTCCGCATCGTCGGTGACCGGTTGGAAGAGTTCGTCGACACCGGTGAAGTGTCCTTCTCCGCTCGTCACCTCACCGTCACCGTCGATGGCGGCAAGAACATCCTCCGCGACGTTTCCTTCGGAGTGCCCGAGAAGTCCCTGATCGCGGTCATCGGCCCCTCCGGGTCGGGCAAGTCCACCCTCCTCAAAGCACTGACCGGATACCGCCCGGCGAACGAGGGCGAGGTCCTCTACGACAACCGCAACCTCTACACACAGTTCGCCGAACTACGCCAGCGCATCGGGCTGGTCCCCCAGGACGACATCCTGCACAAGGAACTGACGGTCCGCACCGCACTGCGATACGCGGCCAAGCTGCGCTTTCCCGGTGACACGGCGGAGTCCGAGCGGACCGCGCGGATCGATGAGGTACTGGTCGAGCTGAAGCTCGACATCCACAAGGACAAGAAGATCACCTCGCTCTCCGGCGGCCAGCGCAAGCGGGTGTCGGTTGCCCTGGAACTGCTCACCAAGCCTTCCCTGATCTTCCTGGACGAGCCGACATCCGGCCTTGACCCGGGCATGGACCGGGACGTCATGAAGCTGTTGCGCGCCCTGGCTGACGACGGTCGTACCGTTCTCGTCGTCACTCATTCCGTTGCCGAACTAGCCACCTGCGACAAGTTGTTGGTCATGGCACCCGGCGGCTCGGTGGCGTACTTCGGACCACCCGACGAGGCGTTGAACTTCTTCGGCTACCAGAGCTGGGCGGACGTGTTCTCGGCCTTCGAGAACTACCGTGACTACGACTGGTCCGGCCGTTGGAAAGGATCGCAGCACTACCAGCTCTACGCCGCTGATCTCGATGCCGTCGCCCCGCAGTCCTACTCCACGCCCCGAGCCCAACAGGTGCGACCCCCCAAACCGCAGGGGTGGTTGGCGCAACTGCACACGCTGATCCGACGCTACCTGTCGGTGATCGCGTCCGACCGCGGCTTCATGGCGTTGATGCTGGTGTTGCCGGCGGTCCTGGGCGTGGTCTCCAGCGTCATCCCGGCTGCCTCCGGACTGGCGCCGCCCAAACCACCTGACCGCTTCAATGTGGACGCCGGGACGATCATGCTCATTCTCGCCGTCGGCATGTGCTTCTCCGGCGCGGCCAATTCGGTCCGTGAGCTGATCAAGGAACGGGTCATCTACGAGCGTGAGCGTGCCACCGGACTCTCTCGTTCGGCGTACCTGATGTCAAAGGTGATCGTGCTCGGAGCGGTCACGATTCTGCAAGGCGTGATCATCTGCGCCATCGGCTTCCTAGGTCGCGAGCTTCCCGAGGAAGGCCTCCTGCTGCCCCCCGCCGTCGAGCTGTGCGTGGCGATCACCGCGCTCGGCTTCACCTCGATGATGTTCGGGCTGGTCATCTCCGCGCTGGTGAGGACAGCGGAGAAGACGATGCCGCTGCTCGTGATGTTCGCGATCATCCAGGTCGTTTTCACCGGAGTGCTCTTCAAGATCTACGGCTCGCCAGGGCTCGAACAGTTCGCCTGGCTCATGCCGTCCCGATGGGCGGTTGCCGCCGCTGCCGCCACCCTCGACCTCTCTCGCCTCATGCCGCCCTGGGACCCGGACCGTCCGACGGACGTCGACCCGCTCTGGGTGCCCGAGGTCGGACAGTGGGGGATGAACCTGGGCATCCTGCTGTTCATCGGCCTGGTGTGCGGGATCGCCGTGGTGCGGCTCCTGCGCAGGCACGAACCGGAAGTGATGCGCCGGTAGCGCCCGCCCGGAGAACCGCAAGACGACAGGCCAGAAGACCAGGCTGCCCCACGGTCGTGAGGCAGGGGCGGTCGCCCACCGCAAACGCCGCAGGGCGGCACCCGTGGTGAGGGTGCCGCCCTGCGGCGATGGGGGCTTGCGGTCGGCGGGGCCTCGGCCTGCTCTGCCAGTCAGGTCGTCGGCCCGAGCCTGTCCGCGCCGGGAGGATCAGTACGCGCCGAAGACGTTGTCGATCGAGCCGTAGCGGGCGGCGGCGTAGTTGGCCGCGGCGGTGATGTTGGCGACCGGGTGGTACAGGTCGTGCGGGGTGCCCGGGACGTGGTACCTGTCGAAGGTGGGCTGGATCACCTGGAGCAGGCCCTTGGAGGGGATGCCGTTGCGCGCGTTGATGTCCCAGTTGTTGATCGCGAGCGGGTTGCCGCTGGACTCACGCATGATGTTGCGGTGCAGCCCGTTGTAGGTGCCCGGAATACCGTTCTTCTTCATGATCGCGAGCGACTCTCGGATCCAACCGTCAAGGTTGTTCGCGTACACCGGCTTGCGGGTGGCCGAACGGTTCGCAGCCGCCTTGGCGGCACGCTCCTTGGCTGCGGCCTTGGCTGCCGCAGCAGCCTTCGCCTTGGCCGCGGCGTCCGCCTTCGCCTTCGCGGCCTTCGCCTTGGCTGCGGCCTTCGCCTTGGCGGTGGCGGCCTTGGACGCGGCCTGGTGCTGCTGGATCAGGCTGGTCTGGAGGTTCTTCAACTGCTCCGTGCCACTGACGCCCGCATCGAAGCCCACGGGCGCGGTGGCGACGACGGTCTTGGCCGGGACGTCGCCGGCCACCGTGGTGTCCGAGGCGCCGGCCGGGACGAGGGAGAAGCCGAGAGCGGCAGCCGCGAGCGTACAGACACCCGCGATGGAGAACTTTCGGGCCTTACTCAGGCGCTTGCGCCCGGGATTACTGGATGCAGACATGGCAGAGCAACCTCTTCGAATAGCGGGAGTCGCAGGAAAACGCCGCGAGGTTCGAAACTCCGCGGCGCTGTGCGACGGCAGCCATTCTTAGCGGCGGCAAAATGCACTGGCAAAGGTGTGACGTACGATCCTGCATAGTGGATCAGGGGCCGCGTTCAGACCTCGTCCGGGCTGCTGAAACAACCGCTATGCCGTGCTCACGGCGTCCTTATGTCCCCTTCCGTTTCTCCACTAGGCTGGTTCGTAAGTGATGTGCGCCCTATGCTCGGGCTCACATGACCTCTCCTACCGGCTCACCATGAGTTGCTGACGCAATTCGAAGAGTGATTGCTTTTTCGCCCTCCGGGGCCCGACCCGCGATACCCGGAGGGCGTGCGGCGTCAGCGACGGCGCCGCGCCGCGTTGCCGAATCGCCTGAACACATATGAGGGCGACCCTCCGCCTTGCGATGCACCACATCTGACGCCGCACGCTGCCCCACCGGGTATCGCCGGACAGCCCTTAGTCCCCAAGGAGAAGGAGGGCATCACCGAACTCATGCCAGAGGTAGTGGTGCTCCAGAGCCTCCTCTTACCCCCGTCGCACCGCAGCGCCTCCCACCACTGCCTCCAGCATCAGCAGAGGGGAAGTGCGCGGTTCGTGCAGACCGGTCAACAGCCCGTCCACCACGCGCACCCCCCGCGCCGCGGTCACCACCAGCTCCGTCCAACCCGCAGCCGGTCCCACCACGCAGTCCTCGTTCGTCGCCGAGTCCAGGGCCCGCACCGCCGTGGTCCCGACCGCCACGATGCGCCCACCGCCCGCCCGTGCCGCGTTCACCAGCCGGGCCGTCGTGGCCGGAACCGCGTACCGCTCGGGATGGGGCGGCTCGTGCACCTCGGCTGAGGTCACGCCCGTGTGCAGGGTCACTGGGGCGAACTGGACTCCGCGCCTGACCAACTCCGTCACCATGCGCGTGGTGAAGGGCCTGGCTGCGCTTGGCATCTCGGCCGACCCCGCCCCGTCGGTTGGCGGGAGCGCGAACACGCTCTGGTACGCGGACAACGGCTGGTCGCGTTCGGTGTAGGCGTAGCGGATAGGCGACCGTGGGCGTGCAGCAGGGCCGACACGCCTTCCCGCTCGCCTAGTAGTGCCGTGGGGGGCCACGCCCACCACAGCCGGGTCGCTCCAGACACCAGTGGTTCCTCCAGGACCAGCGGTACACCGGGCCGCAACCGCAAGACCGCTCCCGCAGGCGGCCCCCCGGAGCGTGGTCGCGTCGTCCCGTGGCCGTCCGGGGTGCGCAACTCAACTGCCCAGCGGCCGTCGTCGGCCCGGGTGGAGAAGTGCACGACCAGTGGCTCCCGGTCCAGCCGCGCGTCGATCGCAGCCGGCAGCGTCGTCGAAGTGTTGACGACCAGGACGTCGCCGGCCCGCAGGTGACCGGGCAGCTCGGTGAAGGCGTGGTGCGAGACCGAGCCGCCCTGCGAGAGCAGCAGCCGCACGGCGTCCCGCCCTCGGCCGGGGCCGCGCTGCTCCGCCGGTACCTGCGCCGAGAGGTTCTCCGGCACCCGGAGAACGTCGTACAACGTCATCGCGCATCACGCGATGTCACCTGCGACATTGCAGCTGTATGTGTGGCACTTTCGGCACCCGCCGGATCGCCTCCGTTGCCCTCCGCCAGCTGCCCCAGGGTGTACCGACCGCTCGGCTGCCGCTGCGCCAGCAGTCGCCACAGTGCCGGAGCCACCTGCGCCGGCTCCGGCACCTCCGAGAGGTCTTCACCGGGTTCCGCCGCGGCCAACATCCGGGTCCGCATCGCCCCGGGATCCACCCACCACACGCGCAGCGCCGGCTCCTCCACCGTCAGGACCGCCGCCCACTGGTCGGCCGCAGCCTTCGTCGCGCCGTAGGCGCCCCAGTGCGGGTACGCCGCCACGGCCGCGTCCGAGCTGATGGTGAGCACCGCCCCCCGCCCCCGGTCCGCAGAAGTGGCAGCGACTCCTGGAGCAAGCCCAGCGGCGCCACCACGTTCACCTCGAGCGCCGCGCGAAAGGCCGCGAGCGAATGCTCTGCCAAGGGGACCAGGGGTTCCGCCCCCAGCACCCCCGCGTTGTTCACCAACAACTCAAGCCCACCCAGCCCGCGGGCCGCGGCCACCAGCTCCGCCCGGTGTCCCGCCGCGGTGACATCCCCGGCCACAGCCTCCACCCGCACTCCGCTGGCCGCCAGCTCCCGGGCCACCTCATCCAGCGGCTGCGCCCCCCCCGGGCGCCCAGCACCAGATCCCAGCCTCGCCCCGCCCACTCGTGGGCCAGTGCCCGGCCCAAGCCCCGGGATGCTCCTGTGATGATCGCTACCGCCATGTTCCCGCACCTTTGTGCTCGTCCCCGGTACAAGGCCAGTGACGCAGTTGTCACCGCGGTCGCTCGCCGTGCGCCGACGGCTTCACGCTAGGGACGGTCCAAACCGGCGGGATCGGCCGCCGGACCCAACCAGGCGCCTTCCTTGGACCTAGAGCCGCGGGCCGACGCGGCTGTCCCGGCTGCCGCCCTCTCGCGGTGCCCCGACCTAGGCCGCCGGCCCGATCCGCCCTTCGTGGGTCGCGGGTACGGTGATCCACATGACCCAGGGACCTTGCACCGGACTGTCGGCGGTGAGCGACGCACTGCTCGCGATGAGCCGGAACCTTGAGGTCCGCGACGTGCTCAAGACGATCGTCGCCTCGGCGCGCGAACTGCTGGACGCCCAGTACGCGGCCCTCGGGGTGCCAGACGATCATGGAGGCTTCGCCCAGTTCGTCGTCGACGGCGTCAGCGAAGAGCAGTGGCGGGCCATCGGCCCGCTGCCCCGCCAGCACGGCATCCTTGCCGCCATGCTCCACCAGGCCACCCCGGAGCGCCTGGCCGATGTCCGCAAGGACCCCCGGTTCGGGGGCTGGCCAGCGGCTCACCCGGAGATGTCCGACTTTCTCGGCGTTCCAGTCCGCAACGGCGAGGAGACCATCGCCACCCTCTTCCTCGCCAACAAGCGCTGCCCAGGAGCATCGCGCACCGACTCGGATGTCACTGGTGCCCCGGGCGCACAGCGCGACTGCGCTTTCACCGAACAGGACGAGGCCCTGCTTGGCATCCTTGCTCAACACGCGGCGATCGCTCTGACCAACGCCCGCCTCTACGAGCGCAGCCGGGAACTGACGATCTCCGAGGAGCGCGGCAGGCTCGCCCATGAGCTCCACGACGCCGTCAGTCAGAAGCTCTTCTCCCTGCGCCTGACCGCACAGGCCGCCGCGGCCCTCGTCGACCGCGATCCCGTCCGCGCCAAGGAGGAGCTCCAGCAGGTCGCGGTACTCGCCGCCGAGGCTGCCGAAGAACTACGCGCGGCCGTGGTCGAGCTGCGGCCTGCGGCCCTGGACGAAGATGGCCTGATCGCCACCTTGCGCAACCATGCGCAGGTACTCGATCGCGCGCACACCGCACAGGTGACGTTCCACGGTGGTGGCGTACGCGCTCTGCCGGCATCGCAGGAGGAGGCGTTGCTCCGGGTCGCCCAGGAGGCGTTGCACAACGCCCTGCGGCACGCGGATGCCCGCCGCGTCACCGTCGCCCTCAGCCGCAGCGGTAACGGCGCGCTGATGCGCATCACCGACGACGGACGCGGGTTCGACACCCGTACCGTCCGCCGCGCCGGACGCCACCTCGGCCTGGTCTCCATGCGTGACCGCGCAGGTGGGGTCGGCGGCACGCTCAATGTGCACTCGCAGCCCGGTTCGGGCACGACGATCGAGATGGAGGTCCCCGGTGGCTGACAAGACCATCAAGGTGCTGCTCGTAGACGACCACCAGGTGGTCCGCCGCGGACTGCGGACGTTCCTGGAGGTCCAGGACGACATCGAGGTGGTCGGCGAGGCAGGGGACGGCGCCGAAGGCGTCGCCCAGACCGAGCGACTGCGCCCCGACGTGGTGCTGCTCGACATCAAGATGCCCGGTACCGACGGGGTCGACGCCCTGCGCAGGCTGCGCGGGCTCGACCTCCCCACCCGGGTGCTGGTGGTCACCAGCTTCACGGAACGGCGGACGGTCGTTCCCGCCCTGCGCGCCGGCGCCCGAGGATATGTGTACAAGGACATCGATCCTCAGGCCCTGGCCGCAGCGATCCGCTCGGTCCACGCCGGCCACGTGCTCCTCCAGCCGGAGGTGGCCGAGGCGTTGCTCGCCCAGGACGAACAGCCGGTTGGTTCCGGGCGGGCGGGATCGCTCACCGACCGGGAGCAGGAGGTGTTGACCCTCATCTCCGACGGCCGCTCCAACCGGGAGATCGCCCGGGCTCTGGTGCTCTCCGAGAAGACGGTCAAGACGCACGTGTCGAACATCCTGATGAAGCTCGACCTCTCCGACCGCACCCAGGCCGCACTGTGGGCGGTGCGCCACGGCGTCGGCGGCTGACTTTGTGATCGGGTGGCAGCGGGGTGCGGGCACGGCTGAGAAGGTACGGTCCGCCGCTGCCACAGCTTGATCGGACTGTCAGGCTCCGGAATGAGATTCATACCGTCGGGTGTATGTAGCCCACATGGCGCAACCTGATCGTCCTGTGCACGTTCTCCACGGCGTGCTGCGGCGGCTGGCCGCAGCGACACCCAGGAGGAAGTACACAGTGAAGAACTTCAAGAAGGCCGCCGCGCTCACCGCCATCGCAGGCGGCCTCGTCGCGGCCGGCGCCGGTGTTTCCGTCGCCGACAGCCACGCTCACGGAGAGGCCCTCAAGTCGCCCGGCGTGCTCTCGGGCAACCTCGTCGAGGCGCCGGTGCACCTTCCTGTCAACGTGGTGGGCAACTCGGTGAACGTCATCGGCGTACTCAACCCGGCCTTCGGCAACCAGGGTCTCAACCACTGATCCGAGGTACGTCGGCGCGACGGCGCCCGTGACGTCCGCGGAACCCCGGCCTCGGTCCACCCCCGTGTCGTACCGAGGCCGGGCTCTCGGCCCGCGTGCTCGGCCACCGCACCGCTGCGATCCCCTTGGGGCAGGCACGTCCCGGCTGCCCGGTGATACCCCGCACTGCAATATCACCCGTCAACGAGTAGCAGCCCGCCTCAGCCGTCACGTCCCGGCCGTGACCGAACCAGGTATCGCGCGCACGGCTCCGGTCCCAGGCCAATCGGTAGCCCCCGTACTGCTACCACCGACCCCGCTCCCGCTCTTCCACGTACGCGTTGTACGCGGCCACCTGAGCTCTACGAGCCGTGCGCTCCACCGGCCGCAGGGCCAGCGCCCGAGCCGAGATCTCCGAAGCGCTCACCGCACCACCGTGTCCGTTCCCGTACGCCAGCTCCACCATCAGAGCGATCCGCTGCGCCAACTCCAGCACCCGCGCGGCCCGCGGCGGATAGCCCGGGGCGAGGACCTCCCGTCCCACCTCCGCACGAGCCCGGTAGGCCTCGCGGGCGGCGTTCGCCAGCGGTCCTGAGGACGCGACGTCGAGCCGGGTGAGCACTTCTGTCGCCTCGCGCAGGGCCTCCGCCAACTCCCGCTCCGCCTCTGCCAGCGAGGGCACGTCCGCCGGTGGAGCCTCACGCACCGCAAGGCACTGCCAGACCACCTCGGCGTGCACGTCGCCCGCCGGCCCGGCCTCGTACACCTCGGGGACGAGCCCGTAGGCGGCCCCGGTGCCAACCACCGCTTCCTCCGCCTCCAGGGCCCGGGCGTTGAACTCCGGCGGACCGCTGAGCCCCAGCGGGTGCCCGGGCGCCGGCAACGCGACCCGGAAGCCGCTGAGCCCCAGCACCCGCAGGCGGCCCAATGCGAGCGACAGACCCACCGGCCCGGTTTCGCCGGGCAGCCCCACCACCCGGTGTACGGCGTCCCCACCGACGATCGCCAGTACGGCATCATCCGGTGACACGAGCCCGGCAAGCAGGGAGTTCCCCCAGGCGGCCAGGCGTCCAGAACGTGGTTCGACAAGCATGCTCCCCACCATACGGACCCCGGGGGTGCCCCACGGAGAGCCGGTCGAGGCCGCTGCGGACCACGCCCTGATCCCCGGACCCCCACCGCAGTGGCGTAGGTTTTCCCTGGGGGCTGCCGCCTACAGGCGCACTGTGACATACGAGACTGCAATGGGAGACAACGCGCTCATGAGCGATGTACTGGAGCTGGAGGACGTATCCGTGGTCCGCGAGGGCCGGGCTCTGGTGGACCAGGTCTCCTGGTCGGTCAAGGAGGGGGAGCGCTGGGTCATCCTCGGCCCCAACGGCGCGGGGAAGACCACTCTCCTCAACGTAGCCTCCAGTTACCTCTTCCCCACCAAGGGCACCGCGACGATCCTGGGCAGCGCCCTCGGCACCCCGGGCGTCGACGTCTTCGAGCTCCGCCCGCGGATCGGCGTCGCCGGCATCGCGATGGCGGACAAGCTGCCCAAGGGCCAGACCGTCCTGCAGACCGTCCTCACCGCCGCCTACGGCATGACGGCCTCCTGGCAGGAGGACTACGAGGAGGTCGACGAACTGCGGGCCCGGGCCTTCCTCGACCGCCTTGGTATGAGCGACTACCTCGACCGGAAGTTCGGAACCCTCTCGGAGGGGGAGCGCAAGCGCACCTTGATCGCCCGCGCTCTGATGACCGACCCCGAGCTCCTGCTCCTCGACGAGCCGGCCGCAGGTCTCGACCTCGGTGGTCGAGAGGACCTCGTGCGCCGCCTCGGTCGACTCGCCCGTGACCCGTTGGCTCCCTCGATGCTGATGGTCACTCATCACGTCGAGGAGATCGCCCCCGGCTTCACTCACGTCCTCATGATCCGGCAGGGCAAGGTGGTCACCGCCGGCCCGATTGATCTCGAACTCACCTCTCGCAACCTCTCCCTCTGCTTCGGCCTCCCGCTGGTCGTCGAGCGCAACGGCAACGACCGTTGGAGCGCTCAGGGTCTGCCGCTGCGCTGACGGCGCGTTCGTCCCCTGTCCTGGCCGCGCCTTCGGACCTACCATGGCTCCCGTGGACATTGATGCATGGGTGTGGTGGCTGATCGGTGCGGTTGGACTGGGCATTCCCCTGGTGGTGACTGCCATGCCGGAGTTCGCGATGTTCTCCGCCGGAGCGGTCGCCGCGACCGTCACCGCGGCCCTCGGAGGCGGAATCGTCCTCCAAGTCCTGGTTTTCGCCGTGGTCTCAGTGGCGTTGCTCGCCGTGGTGCGCCCGATCGCCAAGAGACACCTCGTCCAACGCCCCACACAGGCCACCGGGATTGACGCGTTGAAGGGGCGCTCCGCCGTCGTGCTGGAGCGCGTGGACAACAGCGGGGGACGGATCAAGCTCGCCGGCGAGGTCTGGTCGGCCCGGTCCCTGGACGAGGAAACGGCTTTCGAACCGGGGCAGCAGGTGGACGTCGTCGAGATCGACGGGGCCACGGCAGTCGTCATGTGACACAGCAGTCCGCCAACGTTGGCGGAAACCTGTCACAGCTCTCACCCGGGTCTGAAAGACTCCGATCACCGGTCCGACACCGGCAACAGGCAAGAAGGGTACGGGGAACAGCATGCAACCGATCATCATCGTCCTGATCATTTTGGTGGTGCTGGTCTTCATCGCCCTGGTGAAAACGATCCAGGTCATCCCACAGGCGAGCGCCGCCATCGTCGAGCGCTTCGGCCGCTACACGCGCACCCTCAACGCGGGGCTGAACATCGTCGTCCCGTTCATCGACTCCGTGCGCAACCGCATCGACCTCCGTGAGCAGGTCGTCCCCTTCCCGCCCCAACCGGTCATCACCCAGGACAACCTGGTCGTCAACATCGACACCGTCATCTACTACCAGGTGACCGATGCCCGAGCGGCGACCTACGAAGTGGCCAGCTACATCCAGGCCATCGAGCAGCTCACCGTCACGACTCTGCGCAACATCATCGGTGGCATGGACCTGGAGCGGACCCTGACCTCCCGAGAGGAGATCAACGCTGCGCTGCGTGGAGTCCTGGACGAGGCCACCGGCAAGTGGGGCATCCGGGTCAACCGAGTCGAGCTCAAGGCCATCGAACCGCCCACCTCCATCCAGGACTCGATGGAGAAGCAGATGCGCGCCGACCGTGACAAGCGCGCCGCCATCCTGCAGGCCGAAGGCGTACGGCAGTCCGAGATCCTGCGGGCCGAGGGCGAGAAGCAGTCGTCGATCCTGCGGGCCGAGGGCGATGCCAAGGCCGCCGCGCTGCGCGCCGAGGGCGAGGCCCAGGCCATCCGCACCGTCTTCGAGTCCATTCACGCCGGTGACCCGGACCAGAAGCTGCTCTCCTACCAGTACCTCCAGATGCTCCCGAAGATCGCCGAAGGCGACGCCAACAAGCTCTGGATCGTGCCCAGTGAGATCGGTGACGCCCTGAAGGGGCTCAGCGGCGCCCTCGGCGGCTTCGGCCCGCAGGGCAGCGCGCCCACGCCGCCCGCCCCGCGCACCGAGCGGCGCGAGCAGCCCCGTATCGACTGAGGTTCTTCCCTGCTTCGGGCATGATCGACGAGGCCCCCCGACCTTCATGGCGGGGAGGCGACTCGCTCATGTGAAGGAGATGGCTTTGTCCATCTGGGAATCCCTCGCGATTTTCGTCGCGGGCATCGGTGCCGGAACCATCAACACCATCGTCGGTTCCGGCACCCTCATCACCTTTCCGGTGCTCCTCGCCACCGGCTTGCCCCCGATCACCGCGAACGTCTCCAACAGCCTGGGGCTGGTGCCCGGGTCCATCAGCGGAGCAATCGGGTACCGCGCCGAACTACGCGGCCAAGGAAAGCGGTTGGTGCGCCTCGGCGTCACCTCGCTACTCGGTGGCCTGGCCGGTGCGGTGTTGCTCCTGACCCTGCCCTCAGAATCCTTCAGCACCATCGTGCCGGTGCTGATCGCGCTGGCACTGGTTCTGGTCGTCGCACAGCCCAGGCTGGCCGCCGCGCTGAGGCGCCGACAGCAGGCCGCCGGAGCCACCGAACACCCTGACGGTGGCCCCGCACTGCACGCCGGCATGCTGTTCTCCAGTGCCTATGGCGGATACTTCGGCGCCGCCCAGGGCGTCCTCTACATCGGGCTGATGGGACTGCTCCTGAACGAAGAGCTCCAACGGATCAACGCGGCCAAGAACGTCATAGCCGCCCTGGTCAACGGGGTGGCCGCCGTCTTCTTTCTCTTCGTTGCCGAATTCGACTGGATCGCGGTCGTGCTCATCGCCGTCGGCTCCACGATCGGCGGACAGGTGGGCGCCCGAGTGGGGCGCAGGCTGCCGCCCAACGTCCTGCGTGTAGTCATCGTCGCCGTCGGTCTTACGGCGATCACCCAACTGTTGCTGCGCTGACCCTCTCCGTACCAGGAGGGTCCACCCAGGGGTGGACCCTCCTGCCCTTGATGGGCGGGGCGGGATCAGGCCGAACGAGCCTCAAGCCACTCCGGAAGCGCCTCACGGTCGGCAGTGCCGAGCGCCAGCAGCATTGCGTCGGCCGGAGTCGGCTCGAACGGTCGACGCAGCAGCGGCATGCCCGCCTGCTCCGGCGTGCGGGCCGCTTTGCGGTGGTTGTCCTGAGCGCAGGAGGCCACCGTGTTCATCCACGTGTCCCCACCGCCCTGTGCCCTCGGTACGACGTGGTCCACTGTCGTCGCCCGCTGCCCGCAGTAGGCACAGCGGTGTTGGTCCCGCACCAGAACCCCTCGCCGCGACCACGGCGCCCGTTGTCGGAAAGGCACCCGTACGTATCGGCAGAGCCTGATCACCCGCGGTACCGGAAGCTCCACGGTCGCCGCGCGCACCAGCAGTTCGGGATGGGACCGCTCGACCACGGCCTTGTCCTGAAGCACGAGCACCACCGCACGGTTCAGCGTCACCGTCGACAGCGGCTCGAAGCTTGCGTTCAGCACCAACGTGTCCCGCATTTCGCCCACCCTCCGTTGCCGGCCCCACCTCCTGGCGGGCCCGGACCCCGTATCACTCTGGACTCACGAGCCATGAGGGACAACGCAATATCCAGCGGTCAAGACCGTGCTCGCGCAGAACCTCTTTTGAAAAGAGAAATGCCCGGTCCTGGTCTCATTCAGACCAGGACCGGGCAAACGGCCGGAGAACGATCAGCCTTGGGCCGGTGACTCGTACTCGCCGATCAGATGGCCCCGCGCCAAGGTGTGGAAGCGCAGGTTGAAACCGACCACGGCCGGTGACGCCTCCGAATCCGGCCCCAGCTTCTCCGCGTCCAAGGCGTAGACGGTGAAGACGTAGCGGTGTCGCTCACCCGCGGGCGGCGCCGCACCCCCGAACTCCTTCGATCCGTAGTCGCTGCGCGCGTGCACCGCACCAGCCGGCAGCCCTTCGAACTTTCCGCCCCCGGCGCCTGGCGGCAGTTCGGTCACCGAAGCCGGCAGATCGAAGAGCACCCAGTGCCAGAACCCGCTGCCGGTCGGCGCATCCGGGTCGAAACAGGTCACCGCGAAGCTCTTGGTCTCCTTCGGGAAACCCTCCCAGCGCAGATGCGGCGAGTGGTTGCCACCGGCGCGCAGCTGACCGTCACCCAGCTCGGACCCCGCCGCGAGGTCCTCACTCACGACGGTGAAAGACGGTACGGGCGGATGGAAGTCATGGGGGAGGGGCGCCCTCTTGGATTCGGTCACGACGAAGCCTCCTGCAACAGTGGACGAGTCTGCCTGACGTGGCGGAGCCTAAGGCCTGCCCCGCAGCCCGCGGCGGCGCGCGCGACAGCCCTTAGAACCAGTTGCGCTGCGAACCCACCGCGGAGATCCACTCGTTCAGGTAACCAGCCCAGTCGGTCCCATGGTAGGAGTCGAGGCCGACCGTGAACGACCTGTAGGTGTCGCTTCCTTCGCTGAACAGGCCGGGCTTCTTGTCCATCTCCAGGACGACGTCCATCTCACGGTCATCGGCGATGAAGGTGAGTTCGACCTGGTTCAGGCCACGGTACTGCTGGGGCGGCAGGAACTCGATCTCCTGGTAGAAGGGCAGCTGCTGCCGAGTCCCGCGGATGTGCCCGCGTTCCATGTCGGCGCTGCGGAACTGGAAGCCCAACCGGCCGAACGCGTCGAGGATCGCCTGCTGTGCCGGCAGCGGGTGGACGTTGATCGGGTCGAGGTCGCCCGCGTCCACCGCCCGGGCGATCTCGAGCTCGGTCGTCACGCCGATGTTCATGCCGTGCAGGTGGTGGCCGGCGAAGTGGGTGATCGGGGTCTCCCAGGGAATCTCCAGTCCGAACGGCACCACGTGGACCGCCCCGGGCTGCACCTCGAACGCTCCTCCGAGCCGGACCCTGGTGAACTCGATGTCCTGCTTCATCTCGTGGTCGCCGCTCTCGACCTCGACCCGGGCCTGCAACCCGACCGAAAGCCCCTCGATCTGCTGCGGGACGGAACCGCCCTGGATGCGTACCTCGCCCTGCACCACGCCGCCCGGGACGACGTTCACCTCCGCCAGCACCGTCTCCACCGACGCGCCACCGGCGCCCATCGCCGCGAGCAGCTTCTTGAAGCCCATGGTCCGACTCCCCTTCGTGCCTTCTTGTACGTGCCTCGAACATGCCTGATCGTCGGCTCGCGCCGACCCGCGGTACCAAACCCCGTTCGTCCACTACAAACGCAGAACCACAGGTCCCGGTTCCGCCAATTCCGGTTCCACTACGCTCCTATGGATGAGCGCGCGCCCTGACCGTACGCCCTTGCCCCGGAGCTTCTTTGACCGGCCGGTCCTCACTGTGGCCCCCGACCTCCTCGGGCGGACGCTGATCCGTCGTGCAGAAGAAGGCAGGATCGAGCTACGGATCACCGAGGTGGAGGCCTACGAAGGGGAGGCTGATCCCGGTTCGCATGCCTACCGTGGCCGTACCAAGCGCAATGCCTCCATGTTCGGCCCTCCTGGGCACGCCTACGTGTACTTCATCTACGGGATGTGGTTCAGCCTCAACCTGGTGTGCGGGCAGACAGGTACTGCCAGCGGCGTTCTGATCAGAGCCGGTGAGGTCCTGAGCGGCCAAGAGCTGGCCCGTAAACGTCGACTTTCAGCCCGCCATGACCGGGAACTGGCCAAAGGGCCGGCACGCCTGGCCACAGCACTCGACATCGACCGAAGCCTGGACGGCGCTGACCTGTGCGCAGGCCCGGGAGCCCCCCTGTCACTACTGGTGGGGGTGAGCCCACCCTCCGACCTGCTGCGCTGTGGCCCTCGCACGGGAGTGGGGGGCGACGGGGCCCGTCATCCTTACCGCTTCTGGCTCGACGGAGATCCCACCGTGAGTCCCTACCGAGCTCATGCGCCACGCCGTCGCTCAACTTGACTCGACTTGAACCGGGGCCTAACGTAGCCCGAGCCGCTTGAAACGGTACTGCCTCCGACACGGACCCAAACGGGCCCGATCTAGGTATCCCGAAGCGGCCAACCACTACCTACGATTCACCCCTGGCGGGGATCAATTCGACATGCCCGAATTCTGAACCGCCGGCTCGATTGGGAGCTTCAAGGGAAAACAGCTAACGTGGTGAACGCGCCGAAAGGGATATCGCGAAAGCGAGAAACTGGAAGGCGGACCCGCTTCGACCGGGAATCGGACGCGAAAGAGTCTGATAGAGTCGGAAAAGCCCGAGAGGGTAAAGGCCACTCCAACGGCCGACTGGATGAGGGATTCCGAACCGGAAACGGAACGGAAATCGGATCTGGTAGGGTTGGAAACAACGAAGGGAAGCGCCCGGAGGGCCCGGTAACGGGAACGAAGGAAGCGTCCGTTCCTTGAGAACTCAACAGCGTGCCAAAAGTCAACGCCAGATTGAC